>CALCSP010000566.1 GCA_937893785.1 uncultured Verrucomicrobiales bacterium | reverse complement strand
CATGATGAACTTATTCTGGATGTGTCACGTGATGAGGAGCAGGATGTTCGTGAAATAGTGTCACGGCAGATGCAGGACGCCCTGCCGCTTGAGGTTCCAATCGTTATTGATATCGGAACAGGAGCTAATTGGCTGGAGGCACATTAATTTGTAAGAGAACCAGTTCTGCTTGCCAATTCGCCTGTCTTCCGGTTGAGATTTGACTCGATTAGGGTGAAGTTGGTGCATCATGTGCTGCTCCTAATTCCCGAGGGAAAAGAAAAATGGGCAATATTTGATCCTACGAATGAATTTTTTGCGTTTAATCCCGTCTAACAGAGCACAAGAGTTGCCTGACGCCGGTGGTGATGGGAGTGAAATCTCGGTCAGCGAGCGTGATCGGCAACTCGTAGAACGATGCCAATCCGGTGATAATCAAGCCTTTGACCAATTAGTGACTCTTTATAGGGGGAAGGTTTATGCCATGATTTTGAACATGATCCACAATGATGCGGATGCCTGGGACCTTTCTCAGGAGGTCTTCGTCAAGGCTTGGAAGGCATTGCCGAAATTTGAGTCTCGCTCTGCTTTTTATACTTGGCTTTACCGCATTACTCACAATGTCACCTATGACTGGATCAGGAAGCGGAAACGTATTGTTTCAGGGGAATTTGATGATGCGTTGCTTGATGAGGCCGAACCGGGGGCATTGACGACTCCTAAGTCATCCGAACTTCCTGATGTGGCGATGGAGCGCTCAGAACTGCGTGGAAAAATCGCCCAAGCTATAAAGGCGCTTTCCGATGACCATCGCGAGGTCATTTTGCTAAAGGAAATAGATGGGTTAAGCTACCAAGCAATCGCCGATGTCGTCGGTTGCTCTGTTGGCACCGTTATGTCCCGGTTGTTTTATGCTAGGAAAAAATTACAGGTAGCCTTAGAAGAAAAAAAATCATGAATCGAAAAGAAGAAATCATCACCAGATGGATTGACGGGGAACTTAATGAAGAGGACCGCGCAGAGTTTGATGAATTGATGAAGGATGATCCTGAGTTCTGTGCTCGGGGCAGGCAGCAAGCTGAGGGGATAGGGGATGCGATGCGTTCGGAAATATCAAACGATGTGCAGCCCCCTTACCCGGATTTCTTTAATAGTCAGATTCAGAAGAGAATCAGGCAGGAAAGCCGTCAATCTTCTGCCACAAATTCAGCATCAGGATTTTCTGTCCTCTGGTGGCTACGTTCGCCCCTAACGTGGGGTGCAGCTGCTCTTTTCTTGATTATGTTGTTCTCTAGAAATGATCAGCTTTCGAGTGGGGATGGCTCATACGTAGTCAGTACCTATGCTCCTGATCCCAAGGTGAAGGTTGAGCGTGCTGAATATGACGATGATGCGGAGGCTACGATTATTATGCTCACTGGACTCGATCCTATTCCTGACGATGTTGAGATAGAGGGAAGAGATATTACTGCCTATGAGCCATCCGGTTCGCGTGGTGGTGGTATTTTCTATGCTGGTGAGGATCAACTTGTCTTTGTCATGGAGAGGGGTATTGAAGGCGAGCCTGAGATTCTGGTTCGATAAATATAGATCAAGTGAGCTTGAAGGTATGAAGCGGAAGGTTCTCATTATTTGTTCTTTTATTGCAACGCTTCTTGCATGGGCATGCCCGCTGGCAAATGCTCAGAAGGAGAGGCTTGCGGAATCTGCGGGAAAGAGCACCCTGAATACCAAGTTTTGGGGTGCTCTTGTCTATGCATCCAACAACAAGGTTGGAAAAGAGGTTAATAAAGGCCTTGCGATGCGCTTGGGAAAGGCCTTCAAGAAATACAAGACCTTCGAGCTGCTCGGGCAGCATACGCAGGACAAGGTGTTTCGGGATTACGTTAACTGGATTGTGCCCTCTGATGAGCTAAATCTTGAGTTCGAATCCAAGGGACCAGCAGACGGAGGGGGAATGAAGGTGCTGCTCAAATTGTGGCAAAAAAAGAAGGTTTTAGTGAAGTCCGATGCAGTGATTAAACCTGGCAAACCTCTGTTTATTGCCGGTCCATTATGGCGTGATGGACGATTGCTTTTTGTCTTAGAGCTAAGAAATTAGGATCAAAGCATTAGAGCGCTTTTTCTCCGCGTTCCTTTTGTAACCGGAGCTGACCACATGCCGCCTCGATATCATGCCCTTTCTCGCGTCGCAATGTGGCCTGAATTCCCCTCGATGTAAGAGCTTTAAGGAATGCTTCCTGAATATTTTCACTGGGACGCTTCCACGGAAGTCCCTCGACTTTGTTGTAGGGAATCAGGTTTACTTTAGCTTTAAGTGAGGAAGCTATTGAGGAGAGTAGTTGTGCTTGCTCAATTGAATCGTTAATATCTTCAATGAGGATGTATTCGAAAGTGATCTTCTGCTTCTTTT
>CALCSP010000565.1 GCA_937893785.1 uncultured Verrucomicrobiales bacterium | reverse complement strand
GTGGGCGTCATCCAAGTCATAAACAAGACTGAAATCATATCCTCCATCAACTCCACCGGATGCGGAAAGGTTAGCGACCGCAGCACCAGAAACGGCATTAGCTGGAAAACCCGGAGACGAGGCACTGATATCTTCCGGAACTAGGATGGAAACAGTTTCAAGCAATTCCCACGTTGAATCATCAAATGACAAAAATGCACCATTTTCCTGTGCAACGAAAAGTTCCAGATCCTCGCTACCAGCACCCTCATAATATATCAGCCTGATGTCATGTAGACCTGTATCAAGCTCAGTCGACCCAAAAGCATCTTCACCAATCACCGTGGACTCAACAACGACATTACCATCAATACTCAATCTAGCCAGGTCATCAGCAAAAAGGCCAAATGTAATCTCTCCCGGGGAAGTCACGTTAATCTGTCCTTTCACCTCAACGGCGAAGTTGTTGCGCCCACTACGCACACCGGGAAAGTCGTTGGCGAGTCCAAAGCGACCCAAACTTCCAAAATCAACAAAATCAGAGCT
Organism: uncultured Verrucomicrobiales bacterium; assembly: GCA_937893785.1. Lineage (GTDB taxonomy): Bacteria > Verrucomicrobiota > Verrucomicrobiia > Verrucomicrobiales > DEV007 > CACIUL01. Next base: position 3,629 of record CALCSP010000565.1, on the reverse strand, counting down.
TCCCAGAGTTACGTCGGTCTGACTGTTGCCGGCCAGCCCGAACTCAGCTTCGAGTAAGTTTGCCGGAACAAAGGAAAGATGAACCTGCCGAACTTCCCATTGACCACCACCATCAACCAATGTTCCGGCATGTGATATTGGCAAAAAAATCAATGCCCTGATAAGGAAAATAACGGCAATTATTCGGTGCGTATGACCCGGTAAAACAACATCAAGCTTTAACATTTTTTGAGATCAGTGCGGTTTAAAACGTTTTGTACAGTTACTTTGCACGGAGCATAAACTCCTAATTAAAAAAGCAAAAGCACTGCACAATACGTCATAATATGAGCACCTTATACAAAAAACAATGCTATAAGGCCTTGGCAGGCAATGAATCACATTTGTAAAACTCCCATAATCCATGCAGCCTAAAGGCACCATTCAGCCCAGAAATATCGATATCTCGGAAAATATTTCTCTTAATATCTGCTGTATTTGAGGAAGTATATTGGACTCAGTCGGTTTCAACCTCTTAGCTAAACAAAAAGATGCATGAAATTTTGGTCGCACCCCACCGTGTTGCCCCCTAATATTCACAACCTTTAATGCGCAAGATGAACAATACTACTTTCCCTGCCATGATTGCCCGAATCATCCTCCTCGCTACTTGTACATTTCTTTGCAGTTGTGGGATTTTTCAGGAAAAGCCAAACCCTGGACTCGTTGAACCGAACGCAGCAGTACCGGAAGATTTTCTGTTCAGCTGGCACAAACCTTACAACGAGTGGATGAATTCACCAATCCGGGTCTACTACAATAAGGTTCCATTAGAAGAAATCTTTGAGAATGCGCCATTTATTCGTCTCGTATACCAGTTTAACGAAAAGCCTGAGGAGATGCCTCTCGTGTCAATGGACTCGCTCGGGATCACCCGACGTCAGTTGCTATGGTCTATTGCTCACGATAATAACCTTCAAATGATCCTAAAGACCCTCCCCAACGGACATCCAAGCGAAGTAATCATTCGCGATCGTGGCAATAATAACAAAAATCAGGATAAAAGCTGATTCATCGAGAAATACTACCAAAGACGCAAAACACGTTTTTACTTTCCGTTTAAAATTCACACTTCTTACCAACTGTGAATTCAGGTGAGAGTTTTCCGTTATATGTTGTTTATGGGGGTGGGGTGATTATCGGATTGTTCTTAACAGTCTATATAGCTTGGTCTATAAAAACCGGACGCGTTCACATTGGTAGCGGTAAAACAAATCATGGATATAAGGTCTCAACAGTTTTGAGAGGCGAAAAGCCTCGATTATTTTGGTTTGTGTTGGTTTTTTATGTCTACATAGATCTAATGATCGTCGCTACTTTAATCGACATACAATTTCCATTAAAATTACTACGGTTTCTTCACCTGATACCACCTAGCTAGATATGAGACCTTTCGTCCTTCAGTTACAGAGTGCTTGTGATCGTGGGTTACTATAGAGATGGTGGCAACCCTGCCTTCAATTCCATTTGTCTAAGTTAATTCTTAAACAGTTAATCCTCCTAAATGGCGAGGCACAGATCATGAACCATTGAGGTTCTCAACAAGGCCTTCAAGTCCCTGCCGCAGTGACCGGTATGAGTAATGTTGCTCACAAATCCCGTAATTGTGCTTGCCCCAGCGTGCAGCCTTATCCTTATCCTCAATCAGCCCAGCCGCTTCGTGCACGATTTGGTCGTTTACACAACCGTTCATAGTAACCACTTTGAAACCATGTGGCTCGATGTCCTCAACATAAACTGAATAACGGTTCACAACTACTGGTTTTGAGAAGTAAAAAGTCTCAAGCAATGCATTCCCAAAACCCTCATATAGACTTGGATAGGTTACCAGATCCGCGTGGGGATAAACATCCCATAAACTGTAACACTTCTCCCCTTTGGTATTATTCCCTCTCCCCTCACGAACACGGTCTCCAATCCATAAGACACGCACCGCCAATTGAGTGGCAATCTGTATTAATCCCTCATGATATTCAAAACCCTCATCGCCGGAATTATGGGAAACAACAAGACACACTTTTCTACCAAGCCTTTCCTGCAGACGATGACAAAGTTCAATGGCATATTCTATTCCCTTTCGGGGAACAACCCGCGTTGGCTGCAGAACAATTACTTCATCGGGAGAAATTCCCAGTTGGGTTCTGAAATCATCGCCATATGCATCCGGATCGGCTGGAGGATTCTCAAAATCAAAGACATTGGGAATAACCGATGAAGGCACCCCTCGGCGTTCCAAAAGATCCTTGCCAGCACGGGAATTAATAACAACATGCAGAAACTTTTTGCTCAGAGCTGGCGGGAAAGCACGCTGAAGATAATCACCCGCACAACCATGCTCAAACCGGGATCGTTCCCATGAAAAATCATGGTGGTGAGCTAACACCGGCACACCTTCTTCTGCCAAGTTCGTCACTGCGAGTCCAAGCGGCACATGCATCGGAATGGCAAGAACATTCTGCGGCAAGAGTATATCCAATTCATAACGGGCGATAAAATGCCGCAGTTCAGCGGTTAAATAGCTTGAGAAAACCTCTACCTCATCGCTCAGGGCCTGCGGTCGCAAACCATCGCTTTCAAACAGTGCTTTTTGAATGGCCGCAATGCCGGGAAATTCAAAAAAGGCCTCCGGGCATAGATAGGATGTATCTGAGGGCGTATCCAACTTGCCGCCAAACCAGAAACACTTGTGGTTCAAGTGATGTTCGAGCACATGCGCCCATTTTGCAGCCTCAAGGGAGACACCATCAGTACCATGAAAACGTGTTGAAACAAAGCCTATCCGCATGCCTTCACGCAATTCAATCCAGCACCGTAATGCTGGAGGACAGAAAAAGTCAGTATCCCCTTTTTATTTCCGCCAATCAATTCTGTTACTAGGCCTTCTTGGCTACCGTCTCAACCTCTTCCGGATCACCTCCCTCAACCGTGAACTTAAGCTTCTTACCATCCTTATCGGTGCTAATAGTCACGTTATCTCCATCTTTCACGTCACCACGAAGTAGTTGTTCAGCAAGTGGATCCTCAAGGTGCTTCTCGACAGAGCGACGCATTGGCCTCGCACCGTATTGTGGGTCATACCCATGCTCTATTAGCAATTCCTTTGCAGGATCCTCTATGGTAACCGTGATGGATTTATGGGAAAGCCGCTCAACAACCTTGGAGATTTCTAAATCCACGATTTTCTCCAAATCGTCCTTCTCAAGCATATGGAAAACGATTAGGTCATCAAGTCGGTTGAGAAATTCCGGTTTAAAAACCTTCTTGGCCTGACCGAGAATCTTTTCTTTCATTCCCTCGTAATCAGCCGACTCATTATTCATTGCCGAGAAACCAAGCGAAGTCTGCTTCTTGATTAACTCCGCTCCAGTATTGGAAGTCATGATGATAATCGTGTTACGGAAATCAATCTTCCTGCCGAAACTATCCGTCACGGTTCCCTCCTCAAGGATTTGCAGGAGCAGGTGCATCACATCTGGGTGAGCCTTCTCAACCTCGTCAAACAGGACGACAGAGTATGGGCGCCGTCGAACGGATTCTGAAAGCTGACCACCTTCCTCAAAACCCACATACCCCGGAGGTGAACCAATCAG
>CALCSP010000564.1 GCA_937893785.1 uncultured Verrucomicrobiales bacterium | reverse complement strand
TTATTAGCCGAATTCTGGGGAATGTCGTCCTGATCACCCGGAATTTTGGGAGGCAAAACAATTTTGCCGAGCGGGTAAGGAGCAAAATATTTTTTCGGAGCGACCAAAGGAACGTGTGGCCGTACGAATCCCACCGCTAAAAAGAAGGGTTTTTCCCTATCCTTGTATTTGTGGAGGAGTTCAACAGCTTTCTGTGCCGTTTTGCCGTCCGAGTGAACCAGATCATCCCCCTCGGCTGCGACGACATTGAAGCTTTGGCTGCTACCAGTACCTTTCTTCAAGCCACCTGGATTATTCGACAACTGTTCGGCGAATCCGGATACCTTCGTTTCCGGGCCCTTGCTATTGTAGGCCTCATTCCATGATTCCGGATCGTCGGCCCCGTCACTGCCCTTTGTGATGTCAGGCGGAACGCCCATGTGAAAGACTTTCGAAATGCGCGCACTGTGATAGCCATTCTTTTTAAAGTGCTGCGCCCAGCTGTCCTTGTCTTCACCGACTTCCTTGCGTCCGCTGGTGTAACCCGACGCCTTGCTTGCATAGGGGTAATAGCCGAACATCAAGGAAGCGCGTGAAGGTCCGCAGAAGGTGGCCTGGCAATAAGCGCGGGTAAAAAGCGTTCCTTGAGCGGCCAGTCTGTCGATGTGTGGGGTCTTGCACAATGTATTGCCGTAACAGCCCAGCGCGGTCGAAGTCAGGTCATCAGAGATGATGAAGAGCACGTTTTGTTTTTCGCGGCCGCTGAGTAGTGCCGGGAACAGGAGGAACAGGATAGCAAGGGATCGGTAAATCATTTGGTTACCCTTCCATAATTTCCCAACCGGTGCGGTAGGTCCGGTGGATGTTTCGGTTGGCATTCGTGTGATTGGTGATTAATGCCTGTTTGGCATCCCACTCGAGCCAATTGGGAGAGTGTTGCATGGCGATATTACCCAGCAGGATGAATTCAGTCATTGGTGCCGCATAATCAATTGGCGATAACAGTTGTTTCCGGTTGCCGTCAAGGACGGCATTAATAAACGCCTCGTGATGGCCGATAGGTTTCAATTTTTTTGGCCTGACGCCTACGAATTTTTTGGCTGGCAGCAATACCGGACTGCTACCATGTCGCAAGAGAAGTAATCCCTGATCTCCTTTCAACAAACACCCGAACCGGTATTTGATTCCTTCGGGGATGTGCCCGGTAAGTTCCTTCGGCGGTCGTTGTTTGCCGCTTAGCCAGAAAACCTTCAGGTCGTCATTGGTATATTTGCTTCCGGGAAAATCATATTCAACGCGTTCATTACCTGTCCAGTTGTATTGATTGGGAACAGGTGTGCTGGAGCGCACTCTTTTGGGTGACGTGAGTGCAAGTCCCCGGTACATAGCATTAAAAATATGGCAACCCATGTCCCCTAGGGTTCCCGTTCCAAAACCTTGTCTCTTTCGCCAGTTTTTTGGGTGGTAATATTTCTCTATGTAGGCGCGTTTTTTTCCGACGCCAAGCCACCCGTCCCAGTCTAGCCCTTCAGGAACCGGGTCCTCACGGTTCGGGAGCGGATTTTTGTCGCCCCAGCTCTTCCCGCAAAAAACCCATGCTTCGGTTACCTTGCCAATGAACTGACCCTGTACTAGTTCAACCGCCATCCTATCATTAAAGCTTGATGCCCCCTGAGTACCCATTTGGACGATGACATTGTTGCGTTTCGCTGATTTCTGCATGGCCCGGCATTCGCCAACGGTTTGTGCCAATGGTTTTTGAACATATACATGCTTGCCCATGTTCATGGCACTGAGTGCCATAATACCATGCATGTGGTCAGGTGTGGATACGCTGACGATATCAATATCCGTTGCCTGAAGCATCTCCCGCCAATCGGAGAAGATTTTCACTCCGATAGCCTTTGCTGCAAGCTTCTTGCGTGCGTCGGAGTCCACATCGGCCGCCGCAACCATATGAACCTTCTTGTGTGCGGATATCGAATTGATATCATATGCACCCCGACCGCCAACCCCAATGCCTGCATACTGAAGTTTCTGCATGGGAGAGCCTGCCGCCCAAGAGTGACGGCTGATAAAGGGAGCTGTGGCCATCAGCGAGGCTCCAGCCATGAAGCCACGGCGGGTATTTATTTGAGTTTGCTGGAATCCAGATTGCTTCATTTTTTTATTCAAAGAACCTCATGCATTTCGCCCTAGCTGATGGCTGGTTGGGCAGTTCCAACGATGTTTTAGTTCAGTCCGGGATGCTTTGCCTTGAACTCGGGGAATGGAGCAGGTGCATTTTTCGGGAAGCGATCGAGAATCATTTGCAGGCGTTGCCGCCTGCCAGGGGCGATCTTATCCAGAGGATTAACTTTCTGCTCCTGACGGGGGTCTTGAAGCAGGTTATGGAAAGCGCCCTTGCTATCGACAATATGATACCAGTCACGAATCATCCGGAATTTGCCGATTTGTGAATATATCCAACTACGTTTTTTAAAGGGATCCTCATCACCACGGAGGCTGGATACAAGGGATGTTCCATCCAGTTTTAGAGATTCAGGTGGCGTGATACCTACCAGTTCCAGGAATGTGGGATAAACATCTGTAAAATCGACCAAGTCCCGTGATACAATACCTCCTTTGTTCAGGAACGGTGCTCGAACAATAAAGGGAACATGCACGCCCCAGCTTGCTTCGCGTCCCTTGCCCTTTGGATAGGGTTCACCATTGAGAGTGCCCGATGAGGCTGACCCGTTATCCCCAGTAAAGATGATTATTGTTTTTTCCCGCAAGCCCAACCTATCCACGGCGGCAACAAGTTTGCCCACCAAATGATCCATATATGTGACATTTCCCGCATATAGGTCCGGTTTTCCTTCCGGAGGATTGTCTTGATTCATGGGTGTCGTGGTATGTGGTCCATGAGTCAGGAGCATCGGGTAATATATCAGGAAAGGAGATTTCTTGTGACGCTCAATGAAGTCGATGAGAAACTCATTGATGGTGTCTGGAGCATATGGAACTTTGTTGCGCTTGCCGTTGGTGGCCAGTAAGCCATTCCAGAAACGCTCTTGAGTTTCGGGGTGTCCCTCCTCCACACCCGGCCAGACGCAGTGTTCATCAAAGCCGTGTTTTTTCAGGACATCGGGTTCTTTTCGCAAATGATTGATTTGCCATTTACCGCCAATGGCCGTGGCATATCCGGAATCACGCAGGGGCCTAGCAAATGTAGTAAAGCGGTCGGCGCGTAACCCGGATCCACCCCATCGGGGTACATCATAATGCTGGACCCAGCCATGGTGAAAAGGGTATTGCCCGGTGAGCAGGGTGACTCGCGTGGGTGTGCAAATGGGGGTGCACCACGCGGTTTCGTAGCGAACTCCCTGACTGGCCAGTCGGTCAATGTTTGGGGTTTGATGATCAGCCCCGTAGCAGCTCACCCAATCTCTACCCATGTCATCAACCATAATGAAGATGATGTTCGGTTTTTGGGTGGCGCCTGCTATTCCGGCAAGCCAGAGAAATAGAAGAGCTTTCTTCATTTGGACTGGAAAGGTTTGCTGGCCACCACTTGGTGGATGAGCTCACGCAAGCCATGGTTATGCTCGGGCATGGCCGCAACGATGCGATCTATATCGTCACGATCCGTGAAGCTGATCCTGCGCCCGATCGAATAAATAAATAGCTTTTCGGTCAGGCACCGGGTGAATTGTTCCGGTCGTGCCAGCAGGTATTTCCTAATACCATTAGGCCCATTGATGGTGGTGCCATCAGGCATTTCTCCTGTTCCGTCAATGGGCAGGCGCTTGTGGTAGCGATCTCGCCATGCACCGATGTAATCATAAT
>CALCSP010000563.1 GCA_937893785.1 uncultured Verrucomicrobiales bacterium | reverse complement strand
TATGCCTATGAGAGTGGGTTGCACATCCCGCTGGTGGTGCGTGTGCCTGAAAACTTTAGGCATTTGGTAAGTGACAAGCTGGGTTCAAGGCAGAAGGGATTTGTCGGGTTTATCGACTTTGGTCCAACTGTTCTCAACCTGGCCGGAATCAAAATTCCGGGTAATATCGACGGCCGGCCTTTTCTGGGCGATGGGGCTGCCACCAGGGAATTTGCCTTCGGCTACGCTGATCGGTTTGATGAGAAATACGACCTCGTCCGCTGGATTCGCAAGGGAAGGTTCAGTTACCAGCGCAATTATCAGCCATTTAATTTTGATTCCCTGCAGAATGATTACCGCTACAAGCAACTGGCTTTTCGAGAGTGGCGAAAGCTTTTCCATGAAGGAAAGCTCAATGCCATACAACGCCAGTTTTTTGAACCACGGCCCGCGGAGGCTCTCTTTGACCTCAAGGAGGATCCCCATGAAGTGAATAACCTTGCGGGTGATACACGCTATTCCGAAACGCTGGTAAATATGCGTCATTTGTTACACGAGCATGTGACAGGTATTAATGACCTTAGCCTTTTTCCCGAGCCTTACATGGTGCGCGAAGCAATGCAAAATCCGGCAGAATTCGGACGGTCGCATTCTGCGCGGGTTGCCAGGCTGGTCGATATAGCAGACCTGCAACTTATTGAATTCTCCAAGGCCAAGGAGGGCATAGAAAGTGCTTTGCAGAACAAGGATCCCTGGGCTCGATACTGGGGATGTATTGTAGCCAGTGCTCATGGTCAGGCACCACAGGAACTTGCAGATCTTATCGAGATTCTGGCACTTGATGATCCAGAACCTCTCGTGCGTTGTCGAGCTGCTGAATTTTTAGGCCTTACCACTGATGTCGACCCCCGACCAATAATCAAGGCGGCGCTGAAGATGTCTCAATCCGCGATTGAAACAAACCTTATTCTAAACACCGCTGTTCTTCTCCAGGACGGCAGCAAGCGCATACAATTTAATGATCTTACCAAAGATGATGTTAATCATTCCGGGCGCTATGTCGCAGCAAGGCTTG
>CALCSP010000562.1 GCA_937893785.1 uncultured Verrucomicrobiales bacterium | reverse complement strand
TACCGGAATCGTTGTATTTCGAGGTATAATGACGTTCATTAGGCCCCCGAAAGTCTCAATTCCCAGAGAAAGCGGTGTTACGTCGAGCAAAAGAATCTCCTGTAAGGCACCTGAAATAATCCCGGCCTGAATAACAGCACCCAGAGCAACTGCCTCATCCGGATTCTGACTCACATCGGGATCCCTACCAAAAAACTCAGCAACCAATTCCCTTACCTTTGGGATTCTCGTACTCCCGCCAACAAGGATCACTGCATCAATGTCTTCATTAGCAATACCCGCACACTCCATTACTTCCCGGCAATACCCTTGTGTTCGTTCAATAAAAGGCAACGCGATATCATCAAGCTGCGCACGAGTAAGTTCCGTCTCAAAACTGTTCTGCCCGTCATAAAAAGGAAGACTTACCCTGCAATTCAATTCATCAGACAGATTCTCCTTAGCGGTTCTGGCCGCCTCCAGAAACTTGGATCTAACCATTGGCGATGCCTCTGCCAGGTCAGAACCACCAGCCATGCTGAAAAGCGCCTTACCGAGGGCAAGGTCAATATCGTCACCTCCAAGTAAGGTATCCCCGGCAGTCGCCATTACCTGAAAAACTCCCTCGCTCATCTCGAGTGCAGAAACATCAAAAGTTCCTCCTCCAAAGTCATAGACAACCACCTTGGAACGTTCCTCCAATTTATCCATGCCATAAGCAAGCGCAGCAGCTGTTGGCTCACTTAGAATTCGAACGACCTCAAGCCCTGCAATTTCACCGGCTCGCCGCGTGGCATTTCGCTGCGCATCATTAAAGTAAGCTGGAACCGTAATGACCGCACGATCCACCTTCTTATCAAGCCGCTTTTCAGCAATGCTCTTAAGGTGCGCTAAGATATCTGCAGAAACCTCCTCAACCGCTAAGGTGTCACCCCCCATCTGCAAACTTAACTGTCCGTTACCTTCACGCTGACCCAGCAGACGCTTGGCTGACAATACTACTCGCTCTGGTTCCAAACATCTCATCCTCAGCGCATGGTGCCCAACAAGCACTTTACGGTTTTCCCCGTCTGGATAGTAAACTGCAGAAGGAATAATCCTTTGCCCCTGATCGTCGGCAAGTAAGATCGGAAACCCAGAATCAACGACACCAACTATGGAGTTGGTTGTTCCCAGATCGATACCCAATATCGTGTCAGACATGATTAAACGCTAGCCTACAAAACCATCACAGAAGTAAAGTTGCCATACACTCGTTGAGCTGTCGCTCCCATTTAGCCAAAAAAGCCAATTCATGGCAGCTTTCCTCCACCAAAACCCGTGCTGTATCCCGTTCAGCGGTCATTTTGCTATCGATATCCGTAAGACGACTGAGTAACTCGCCACGACGAATCCTAACCTCACCGCAACACTCCAAAACAGAGCGTTGTATACCTTCCTCCTCCCTTGCAATTAATGCTCGGGAAATCGCTGTCGTGGCACTGCTCTTTCTCTGAATATAGTCATTAGCCCCGGAAACAACCTCCCCTACAACCGCAAATAATTTCATGGCTTGGGCGGAAAATTCACCTGTTGCAGCGGGAAACTTGCCAAACTCCAACTCATAAAGATGCCTTAGTCTACTTACCACATCAGATAGAACCGCATGTGCCTGGTTAAGCTCTTCAAATTCCTTAAGCTGACCACCAGCATCCGGATGACAATGACGACTCAATCTCTGGAATTCCTTGCGGATGGCATCATCATCCAGATCAGCTCGCCTCGCCTGTCCTAAGGTGGCAAAGTAATCAACCTTCATGACAATGTGGATTACGCCGCGAAACTTTCACCACAGGAACAGGTTACTTCCGCATTAGGATTGGCAACCTTAAACCCCCCGCTCTGTAAGTCAGCACTCCAGTCAAGCTCAGACCCTGCCACAAACAATGCGCTTTTCCGGTCTATGACAATGCGCACTTCATTTGAAACGACAAGGATATCACGGTCCGCTGGGCCATCCACCAAATCCATCTTATATTGCAACCCTGAACACCCGCCACCGACGACAGCAACTCTCAATGCCCCGTGCTCAGCTTTACCCTG
>CALCSP010000561.1 GCA_937893785.1 uncultured Verrucomicrobiales bacterium | reverse complement strand
TTTCCATACTGCTTATCAGCACATCCTTTGCCTTTTCGGCAGTGGATTTTGAGAGTCAGGTTCAGCCCATCCTTGTGGATCACTGCTTGAAGTGTCACCGAAAGGACAACAAGAAGTCAGACTACAAGCTGGACACCCGGATAGATGCCATTGGAGATGATATCATTATCCCAGGAGACCCGGCAAAAAGCCTGTTCATTGAACTGGTTAATCTTGATGATGATGATGATGAGGTAATGCCTCCTAGCAAGGAGGAGCGCATGACGGTCGAGGAGAAAAAAATCCTCTCTGATTGGGTCAAGGAGGGAGCCGTTTGGCCTGAAAATATCGTCCTGAAAATGCCTGCCCCGGTTGATTTCAGGCGGGACATTGAGCCTATCCTTGGCAAGCTAAGCGCCGAGGAACGTGAAAAGCTCAAGTTGTGGATAAAGTCGGGTGCGTCATGGCCCTCGACAGGTAATACCGAAGAACTCAAGCGTGTTGAGCGCCTTCACGCAAACATCCTCAAGGGGTCGAAGGAGAAAACCCAGGAACAAATGGCTCACTACTCATCAACAGCCCCGGCATCAAAGGCCACCTACCACATGATTGCTGTGCCCGGAGGCAGTTTCAAAATGGGCTCCCCGGAGAGCGAGGCAAAGCGCAAGGATTATGAAGGCCCGCAGAGAAACGTCAAGATCTCCCCATTCTGGATCGGTAAGTTTGAGGTCAGTTGGGATGAGTATGAAACATTCATGATTGATGGCGGGAGGCGTAACAAAGATGGCAGCAAGAAATTCCCTGATGCCGGAGACACGGATGTGGATCTCATCTCCCGCCCCACCAAACCATATGTCGAGATGACATTCGGTATGGGTAAGAAAGGCTTCCCTGCAATCAGTATGACACAGCATGCAGCTCTGCAGTATTGCAAGTGGCTCAGTGCACAAACCGGCCATTTCTATCGGCTGCCCACCGAGGCAGAATGGGAATATGCCTGCCGCGCAGGAACGGATACGATCTATTCCTTCGGTGACGATCCAAAAGAGCTGCACGCCTACGGCTGGTTTATCGACAATGCAGACTTCACCTACCAGCAAATCGGAAAGAAAAAACCCAACCCCTGGGGCATCCACGACATGCATGGCAATGTCGCTGAGTGGACACTCGACATCCTTTCAAGCAATGGATATGACCAAGAGACAACAGACAACCCCCTTGCCAGCGGCCGTGAACTCTATCCGCGAGTAGTACGAGGCGGTTCCTGGAACGATTTTTCAGATGGCCTTCGCAGTGCGGCAAGAATGGGGTCGAGAAAATCCTGGAAACAGCAGGATCCACAATTACCAAAGAGCATCTGGTATCATACTGACGCGCAATGGCTGGGATTCAGGATTGTTCGTCCACTGGAAATCCCCTCACCGGAGGAGATGCAGCGCATCTGGAACATGGGGATTGATCATGACACGCTGGAGTAAGATTCCGAGCTTACTAGGATGGCTGTTGTGCATCATCCCATGCAGTCTCTCCGCGGCCAAAGATTGGCCACGCTATGAGTTCAGTCAGCCATGCATGGGAACACTTTTCCGTATTGTCATTTATTCTGACAAGCCCGAAAAAGAAATTGGCGAGGCAGTCAGGGATGCTTTTGCCGTCGGCACCCGGATGGACAAAATATTCTCTGACTACATTGCCGAGAGCGAAGTAAGCCGGTTCAACCATTCCTCTGTCGGCAAGTCAATCCCGGCAAGTGCTGAACTCTTACACCTGCTCACCCTCTCAGATAAACTCCACACACAAACTGAGGGAAGATTCGATCCCGCATGCGGAGCACTGAGCCGGTTGTGGCGATTAAGCCGTCGTAGCGGCAAACTTCCTCCCCCAGGAATCCTTACCTCTGCCAAGGAGGCCTCCGGGTGGAACCAACTACATGTGGATTTCGACAAGTCCACAATCACACGAATGCATCCTGATACCCGCCTTGACTTCGGAGGCGTTGCCAAGGGTTATGCCGCAGATAAAATGCTTCGTTCGCTGCGTCGCACCGGACTGGCCTGCGCCAGCATCACGGCCGGCGGTGACATTGCCACAGGAAACGCACCACCAGGCAAAAAGGGCTGGAAAGTGGCTATTCATCCCCGCGGAGATAAAAAGCCGCCTGCATTTGTTATCCAGATCAGTAATGCTTCGGTTTCCACCTCTGGAGACGTGGAGCAAGTTATTGAAATTGACGGCATTCGATACGCGCACATCATCGACATGAAAACCGGTCTTGGCCTGAGGACTCAGCGTGCCGCCGCAGTGATCACTCGTCATTGCGCCCGTAGCGATGCGCTGGCAACCGCCCTTTGTATCGCTGGGAAAAACGGACTCAAAATGATCCGCGCGTTGCCCCAAACCGAGGCGGCGCTCTTCATTGCCAACATTGATGGAGAATCCTCGATCCAAACCGAAGGATTTGCTGCATTTATAACCAGTAAATAAAGTTCCTTTAAGAAGCAAAGATGCAGTTCATGGAGGAATTTCTACTGGCAGAAGATGCTACCAACACATAGAATAAGGAATCCTCCATGAACGCCCGACAAACACCAAAATCACCACGGGCGGTTTTCGGTATTGTATTCGTTACCCTGCTTGGCAGTGCATGCCTATCAGTAGCAAATCCGGAAATCACCTCTATCACCCGCAGCGAGGGTGGACTCCTGCAGCTTGAGCTGCCTCTGCCG
>CALCSP010000560.1 GCA_937893785.1 uncultured Verrucomicrobiales bacterium | reverse complement strand
ATTGAGTGCAACAAATGAATTCATCCGGGGACAGCGACAAATCCAGCGGAAAGGACTGCCCACAAAAACGGGCATGGCGGGACTTCCTGTTACCTAAAAGCTCCTGCTCATCACCCAAAGCATTTGTTTCGGACATCCCAAATGACGAGGACTCGAGCATGATTGATAACCTGTCAGTAGTTGAACTAAACCACGTTTATGATACCAGGGGAACCGCGCTGAAAAGCATTAATATTAGTGCAAGACGAGGGGAGATGATTTGCATCATCGGGCCCAGTGGTTGCGGTAAAAGTACACTAATCCGGGCACTAGCCGGTCATCTTCAACCCACCAGCGGCCATATCCTAATTAATGGACAGGATCTCTATGCAAACCTTGCTGCCATACAACATTATGTGTCTTACATACCTCAGGAAGACACCTTTGACCCACTACTTAGTGTCGAGGAAAATATCAACTTTGCATCCGCAATACGCTGTCCTCACATGCATCTGGATCAGCGGAAAAAACATGCCGATTCCATACTCGTGGAGCTTGGACTGAGCGAGTGTCGCCAACGACTAGCCGGCAACACAAGAAACAACTTACTTTCGGGAGGAGAGCGCAAACGCCTCAATACGGGACTTGATATGCTAAGCATTGCAGAAGTTTTCCTATTTGATGAACCCACTTCCGGTCTCTCCTCAAAGGATTCTGAGCACGTCATGGAAATCATTCGCGACTTGTCTCAGCATAAAATTTCATTTGTTAGCATTCACCAGCCGAGTTCACGCCTTTTCAATCTTTTCGACAAGGCACTCCTTCTTGATAAAGGAGGAAAGGTCGCTTTTTTCGGACCTCCTCAGGAGATGCTGGCCTACTTTCATGACGCCCATAGCGGTGATGCCAATCTATCGCCCATACGTGCCGATCAGACAGAAACTGATGCTATTCCAAGGCAGCCTGATTTCATTTTTGATGTCATGGAAGCTCCGTTAAGGGACTCTAACGACAAAATTGTTTATGAACAGGATGCCCAGGGCCACTTTACCGCGGCCCGGCGATTCCCTCCGGACTTCTGGGCCGAACGTTTCCAGACTTACCTCACCATACGCGCGAAAACAGTCCGACCAAGTGATCACTCAGAACAACGCAAACCTCTTCACCAAACGCTGCCACTGCCTCCTAAACGTGGATACAAAGAAAGCCTACTGCACTTCAAAACCCACTTTAAAAGAGCCTTTTTGAGCAAGCTTCGCAACCGGGCAAACTTAATCACGACGTTATTGGCAGCTCCCGCACTAGCCTGCCTCATCGGCACTACGTTACGGTATGCAGATGCAGAACAATACACCTTTGGTCAGGCACCTCACATTCCCACCTACCTATTCCTGACCCTTGTAGTTGCACTGTTTCTTGGACTCACAAATAGCGCAGACGACATCATTCGTGATCGCGGCATGTTGGCAAGGGAGCGTGGGCATGGGATAAGGGTCCGACAGTATATCACAGGAAAGTTCATTACACTCGGAGCCTTCGCCTTCATCCAATGCATAATCTACCTAGCCATAGGTAACGCAATACTCGAGGTGCGTGAAATGTTCTGGCCTTATCTGGGCTGGATGCTGTTCACTTCACTCTCAGGGATTGCCATAGGACTATTTATATCAAGTATCGCGCGAGACTCCAAAACAGCACTAAACCTCATTCCTCTCGTATTAATCCCCCAAATCATCCTTGGTGGAGCACTTATCAAATACGAAGAAATGAACCACAGCCTTCATACTGTTTTGAATATACCGCGATGGGTTTCTGGAAAACAACCAAGTCATCCTGAACTTAAAAAATCAACCGTCCCTCTCATATCCGAACTGATGCCTTTGAGATGGGCATACGAATCCCTTGTCATTACCCAGGATGAACTCAATCCGCTGGCCAAAGTGCTATCAACTATCAAAGCTAAACAAAAAGCTCTGTTGGACAAACCGGACAATAATAAAGATGGGCTTGCAGACCTTGGTCCCGCAGAACTAGAACTGCTAGACAAACTCAAAGAAGCACAGGCAATTGCCTTCACTCTTGAGGCGGAAAATTATCGCTCATTAAAAGCACAGCTTTTCAGCCTAGAAACAGGCCTGAACATCGGGAAATTCAACCTTGAAACACGTGAGCACAACAACACGAACGGCATCATATCCACAATAGGCGCGTATCAGAATCAGGGGATACGCGACTTGGTTACCCTGGCCGAAATAGAGACGGAAGACTACAGAATATATGAGCAGAATCCGAGCCAAGAAAAACCAAACGTTTTCTTCGGTAAGAGTAAAATTTACTTTGGCAGGGAAATGTCAACACTGCTCGCAAACCTGCTCGTCATGCTCTCATTTATCGCCCTGTTCCTATCCGCATTGGCAGTAAATCTGAAGCGGCAGTTAAAAAGGGTATAATAAAGTAAGACCTCAGTCTGCATTACTTTTTTGTGAGCAGTCCATGCCGCTGACACAACAGCATCACTGCTGTTATTTATATATGTGCCCCATCATTCCGCAACGCCCATAACCCGGCTAAAACCAGAACGTAGCCCAATAGATAAGTTGCTTTTCAGTGCACCGGGAGAAAGTGCGCCAAGAACATGCCTTCCATAAGCAGAGCGACAGAAAAAAACAGTAAGAACTTCCCCCTCCCAATCACGCACACTTGCAGCAGTAGAGACACTATTGGAAGTCGTATCCTCAAGTTCTCCGCGTGCTCGTTGCCACCCCTCAGCGAGAGCTATCCCGGAAGCCACTAGGCTTGAATCCGCACCCGACTCCACTAGTTCATTACCGCCCAAATCAGTAATAAAAAGACCAGTTAAGTCATTCTTACCTGCCGCCCAACTCACAAAACTTTCAAGGCGTTCAACCAGTGTGATACCGCTACCCGGCATAGGCTTTTGATCTGCCAATGTTGCGGAGGCTGCGCCATCAGGTCCAAACCGTAAGAGTCCGCTCTTAACCGCGCGCGCTTTTATTGATGCTAGTTGTTCCGCCGCTCGACCTAATTCCTGATGCATTGCAGGAGACTCTTCGGGCGCCTTGTTTTCTATGCCGACAGGATCCCCGAACAAATTTATAATGGGCCCCTCTTCAGAAAGGTGACCAACTTCATCAGCATCACTGGTGACTAACTCTGCACCAAGGCGAGCTAGTTCATCAGGGTCAATCCAAAAGCTGCTTAACGCCATCATCTTTATCCTCTGGTTCAGACAACTTCATTTTGCCCTCTAGTTCTGCGGCTAGCTGCTCGAATGCAACTGCCGGTGCAACAGGATTACTCGAAAGTAAACCCACGGGAACACCAAGACTGCTTGCACGTAAAAAAACAGCATCCCTAGGTATCGTGGTTGCACACATTATGCCCGACGGCAATGCAGCACGCAACTGCGCCTCGACCTCAACACTCTCACGATAGTCACCATCGACCATGGTCATAACGATACCGGCTACCCCAAGATTTTTTCCCTGCCGACGAATATCTGCAATTACCTTGAGCGCATTGGGAACAGAGCGAACTCCAAGAGGTTCTGCCTGCTGGGGAATAATTACATAATCAGAACAACCCAGAACAGCTGAAGTCACCCCAGACATACCAGCAGGAGTGTCTACAATTATTATATCACTCTCCAGTTGACCAAGATCCAACAGAACATCCTGAACTGCCGCAACGTCCAAGGCTGAAGTATCCACGAATGCCTCCGCACACCCCGCCGTGAGAAGGTTGAACTCAGGTAAGCGTGTCTTCAAAACAAAATCAGAAACTTGCCCGACTCCTGTGACTGCATCATAAAAACCAGGACGTTCACGTATCCCACGGGAAAGAGACAATCCCACTGATCCCTGTGGATCTGTGTCCACAAGTAATACAGATCGCCCCCTCCGGGCCATTGAATATGCCAGATTAATAGCGACGGTAGTCTTTCCGACTCCCCCTTTCTGACTTGCTATTGCGAGTGTACTCACAGTGAAAAATGACGGCAGGATACTGGCATAAACAGGCTGAGCACGACAAGAATAAGCAACGCTATTGATTATATTACT
>CALCSP010000559.1 GCA_937893785.1 uncultured Verrucomicrobiales bacterium | reverse complement strand
TGGCGGTCATGTGGCAGCCTGCACAGGTTTGATTAAGGGTTTCGAAACAGAAGGAGAAAATGAGCAGATCAGCTCTTCACCCAACGCCATGGTCTTGTTTAACCCACCCTGTGTGTTAGCACCAGTTCCCGCACGAAAAGACTTCCTAAATGCAGATAATATTGAAGGCCTGCGCGAGCGTATGGGCGTGGCGCCAGCCAAATTATCCCCGTGGCATCATGTGCGCAAAGGACTTCCACCCACACTGGTTCTTCATGGCGAAAAGGATCCCACTGTCATGTTTTGGACCGCCCAAATATTTGTGGAAAAGATGCAGCTTTCCGGGAATATCGCAGAACTGGCAGCATACCCCGGAGAGGCTCACGGTTTTTTTAATTACGGAAGAGCCGACAACAAGATGTTTATCGCCACAATGCGAAAAACAGATGAGTTTTTTGCCAAGCTCGGATGGTTGAAAGGAAAACCCTCGATTGAGGCGTTTACCGAAGGTCTTTCTGGAAACCGGTAATCATCTCGTTACCTCCTGAAGCTTTGATTAGGGATCCCATCACCACATGTCTCTGAAACTTGATATCTCGAATCTTGACGGAACAACTCTTCAACTACTTGCCAGAGCGGACCACTTCAAGCCGGTTACTGAGGACCAGCTACTAAAAGGAAGCGATACGCCCTACTCGATAAAACATAAGACCAGCCACATCCACCAATGTATTTGGGATGTCTTGTCATACTCACTGATGCATGGAATGCAAATAGATCAGCATATCAAAAGCCTGTTCAGGAATCCTTATTCTTCACTGCCTGCTCTGAAATCGTAGCAAATCAACCTGGGTTTACTACCATCGACAAATCCTCTGGAATGCTGACCGATATACAGCAACCCACGATGAACAACCGGTAATGCCCAACTCTGCTCAGCCACAAATAATTGGGACTGCCGCAAAGTCTTGACCCCTGAGGGTTTAATTTGCAGCTCAGCAAAAACGCCATCTTCACCCAAGGCAAAAACCCGATCATCAGCGCGTAAAAGACTGCCCCGAAAAAAGCTCAATGTCATCTTTCGACCATTGACCTCCTGTTCGTAACGCATGTCATCACTCCAAAGAATCTTGCCGTCCAAAACCCGTATGCACTTGAATTGCACATCCGGCTTATTGCGACCGGCAAATCCGTAGATGTGCCCATTTATTTCCAGAGGCGTCATCCAATGCATGCCGAACTTCGGTTCTTGCCAAACAGGCTTTGCCTTCAAATCCTTATCAAACTCCAGCAAAACACCCCCCTTCTCGTAACACTCGGAAAGAAAAACATACCTTTCGTCTATGACAATAGGCACCGATGCATTGACCGATTCGTATTTATCCGCACGCCATGGAAAACGAAAATGCAGCTTACCGCTGGTCGGGTCAATGGCAAGAAGGCCACCTGTTGCCGGCCGGCCTTCCCCGCCGGCCAAAACAAGCAAAATCTCACGCCCCATAATCCTCGAAACAACAGGCGAAGAATAACTAGCGCCCCAGCTGTCAAGATATCTCCATTTTTCCTCTCCGCTATCGCGGTCAAAGGCAGCCACGCAAACGCCCTTGTCACCTTCACTACCACCCACATTCACAATTACTAGGTTCTTCCATATCACCGGTGATGGCCCATAGCCGAAAAACCCGAGCTGGTGTCCATAATCCTTGGTCAGGTCACGATGCCAAAGCTCACGACCGCTCTTCACATCAACGGCGCGCAACTGCGCCGTCACCCCTGCAATAAACACCCGGTCCCCGTCGATAACCGGCGAAGCACGGGGACCGCTAGCATACCCGAACCTGTCACGGTATTTTACCGGGTAGGTAAAATCCCAGATCAGTTTTCCTGTCTCAGGATGCCGGCACTCAAGGCGCTCCCTCCCCTCACCACCAGCATCTCCGTCAATAACACGATCAAAGCTAAACAGACGGCCATCTGCAATTGTCGGGGACGCATAAGACTCACCACGCGACAATTCCCAGAGAATTTTCGGTCCCGAATCCGGCCAGTTCCCCAATAACCCGCTTTCCTCACTGCTTGCATCATCATGTGCACCCAGAAATCTTGGCCAGTCCGCAGTCACTGCACCTTCCAGTAAGGCTTTTGGCTTGTCGTGAAACTTCAAGCGTGCCGTCTCACCACCCTCCAGCGAAAGAGCGGCAATAAAGACAAATAAAAAGATTACGCGGATCATCACTTTACTACATTGCAGTTGGGATCGAAATCTCGCAAGCCCGGGATACTTGCACCGGGCGCCTCTATGCGTCATCCTGCTTACCGTGAAAGCAATTAGTTGCCGGGAACCCGGTCATTTCCAGTCCCTTGATGTCCCTGAACCTGAAGTGGCAAAGGATGAAGTCATGTTGCGCATCCGCAGAATCGGCATTTGCGGCACGGATTTCCATGCCTTCGCCGGTGAGCAGCCCTATTTTGAATATCCTCGTATCCTTGGCCACGAACTTTCTGCGGAAGTAGCAGAGAGCTCCGGTGAGTTTAAATCTGGAGACACTGTCGTTCCTGTCCCCTATATCCATTGTGGATCATGTCCTACATGCCTTAGCGGGAAAACAAACTGCTGCCCCGCCATTCGTACGCTGGGAGTTCACATTGATGGAGGCATGCGTGAGTTGATGCCAGTACCCGCAAAAAACCTGATGCGTGCCGATGACCTCAGTCATGAACAGGTAGCAACAGTAGAATGCTTGGCGATAGGAGCCCATGCCGTCAATAGGGCAAATATTGAGGAGGGACAATGGATTGCCGTTGCAGGAACCGGACCGATCGGAATCGGCGTCCTACACTTTGCACGCCTAGCTAAAGCCAGGACCATTGCAATTGATATCAATCCTGATCGCCTTGCATATTGCCGCGATGTCATTGGAGTTGACGCCTGTGTTGACGGTCGTGAAAATACAGTAGATCAACTTCGGGAGATTACTGGTGGTACATTACCGCAAAATGTATTCGACGCCACCGGTGTCCCTGCGGCAATGGAAGGCGCCTTTGAATATGTAGGTCACGGAGGATCCTTGATCCTGGTTAGCATTGTTAAAGGCAACATTTCCTTTGCCGACCCTCTCTTTCATGCTCGGGAAATGACTGTCATGAGTAGCCGAAATGCCACCAAATCGGATTTCAAACTGGTCATGGATACGCTACGGGAAGGAAAGATAGACATTTCCACATTTGTAACCCACCGCTGCCAGTTCAATGAGATCATTGACCAATTTGAAAGCTGGAGCAATCCCTCCACAGGAGTAGTCAAGGGCATGGTGGCATTATAAATGCCACTCCAGCGTTGCCAGTATCGTTCATAACCGTTGCTTTCTGCACCTTTAATAAGGCTGCTTGTAAAGAATACTATATGTGAATACTCATTGGCTAAGAGGAAGTCCTCTTACATCAGCGAATCCCGACCACCCCAGCTCGAGAACCTTGTAGCGCTTAGCACGAAGGGTTGCCGGAAGGCCACAAAAATGGCCAAATTGTGACAATAGCGCCACTTTCATATGGTATTTAGGAGCTTTGTAGGTTATATTAAGGGCTCCGATTTTCGGGGAAGGTAGGGATTCCCCTCCCCATCTAACCTGCCGATGCCTCAAAACGCCAATACCATTGAAGCTCAATCCGAAGGGATAGATCTATCTGCGCCCAAAACCCGCCTGCAGGTTGATGCTGGGCCATCCCGTAAAGAGGTCAAGGACAAGATCATTGAGCGCTTTGAGCAAAAGTATATCATCCATCCACGACTTGTTCCGAAGATCAGAGAATACATTAAGCCCTTTTGTATCCCAGATCCAAATGGGAAGGGAAAGATTCCCGAGTATGCAGTCACTACCCTGCAACTGGACACCCCAACAATGGACTTGGCCTTGGCTAAAGAGCGCAAAACCTTTGCCCGGTTCAAACTGCGCATCCGGACTTATGGTAAGGGAGGTAGCGCACCGGTTTTCCTTGAACTCAAGCGCAAGGTCGGCGGTGTCATCATCAAGAGCCGCTGTAAAATGACCATGGAGCAATATCAAGGAAACGGCAGCGGCCGACCGATCGTTCTTCACCCAGAGGACTTTCCCCTGCTTGAAAATCCCGTCGATAACCACTACTTCCTCGAGTATTCCAGAGTGGCACGGGCAGTCGGGGCACGGCCCAAGATGCTGATCCGCTATATCAGGGAAAGTTATTTCGGTGCTAATGATGATTACGCCCGGCTAACTTTTGACCGGAGAATCTGTTACCGCCCTACCCGAAGCTGGAACCTACCGGGCATTGAAGATGCCTCAGGCTGGCGACCAATGGATAGCCAAACAGCACTGAACCGCCCTTTTGCCGGATACATATTCGAACTAAAGGCCATGCGTAATGCACCAGAATGGATGATGGAGCTTGTTGAACGATTTAACCTCACGACAACCGGTTTTTGTAAGTATGCCACTGCATGGCGCCTTGAAACTCTCTTTCGAGGATTTAGCTATGATTGTGCCTCGCAAAACACCACGATCACAAATAACAGCTTTTAATGACAAAAATTAGCTTGGCAGTTCCTGCTTCAGCTTCTTCCTTCCACCTTATCGACTAATGGAATCCTTTTTGACAGCCCTGGGCCCGACAGAGCCTCTGTCCAGTATGGACATTATCTTCTCGCTGAGCATCAGCTTCGTTCTCGGTCTGGTCCTAGCCACAGTCTACCGCTGGACTCATCAGAGCTTTTCCTATGCGCGCTCGTTCCTGCATACCATGGTCCTTGCCACAATCGTGATCACCATCATGATCATGGCCATCGGCAATAACATGGCTCGAGGTCTTGGAATTATGGGGGCCATGGCCTTTGTCCGATTCCGTACACCGATCCGTGACCCAAGAGACATCATTTTCCTTTTTGCATCATTGGCTGTAGGAATCGCCTCAGGGGCTCAAGTGTTCGATGTCGCAATTATCGGCACCCTCTTTTTTGGTTTCACAGCCCTTTTCCTCAGTTGGTCACCCTTTGCATCAAGGAGAGAGTTTGAGGGACTTCTTCGATTCATGCTGCCGCCGAATTCCCCGTCACTCGATCTGCTTCATGACATCTTCTCAAACTACACCACCCAGACCGAAATGGTGGCCATGCGAGAAGCCATTCAAGGAGAGGTGCAGGAATACTCCTATCAGATCCGCCTCATAGACCCATCCTATAAAACAGACCTGATTGATACCCTTTCAAAACTTGAAGACATCTCCGAGGTGAGTCTGGTAATGCAGCGCACAACTGTTGAGATATAGAGAATCTGCTATGAGCAACGAAATTCCAAGTAGAGCCGAGATCAGTACCGGATCCTCATTCAAACTCAGGAGAGTCCTGCAGAAATGGCCTGTACTCATATGGCTGGGTATGCTTGCCCTGGTAATCGTCCTCTACATGCAACGAGGCAGCTACTCACGCGTCAATGGAATGATTGCAGCTAGCACAGAGGAAATCGCACCTCCAGAAGACGGCGTGATCCTCACAGTCCACGTCAAAGAGGGTGACCTTGTTAAGGCAGGACAGGACCTAGTCACTTTGGACCCTGCTTTGGTCCAAAAGGAAATTGATGACTACAAGGCGAATCTCCCGTTCCTCAGGGCAGACATGCAGCGAAAATTCAAGGCAACAAGATTTGACATTAATGCCGATATCCAGAAAGCGAGGGCCGAGAAAGCCACTGCACAATCAAGGCTTGAAAGTGCGCAACGCAATGAGGAATTAATCGCTGATCAAGTAGAGAAGCAGCTCAGCCTGCAGCGCGAACTTGATAATGCAACCGCTGCCGTAGAGGCCATCGAAGTAGAACTGGAAACCCATGAGGCATCGATTCAGGAACTTACCAAGGATCTCGAGGAAGCCGACAAACTGATTGGCAGCTTGGATCAACTAAAAATTCCGGATGAGTTACTTGTCCTTAACCAACGCTTAACCGACAAGACCCTCAAGGCATCCGGGGACGGCAAAGTAAGGGCAGTCCACAAGTTACGGGGAGTCGCAAGAATCGGGGATCCCATTTTGACTATCGTCCTTAACTCACCAGGAGACGGCCAACCGGAAAAAACAGTTAAGGGACTAGTCCTGCAAGGTGAAGATCCAGAAGGACTGGAAGCCGGCACAACTGTATGGATCAGTGAAAGGATAAAAAATCCGATAGGCATGGAGACAGAAATCCTTTCCGTGTCCCCTGGCATCGAGGCCCTGCCAAACCTCGGAACCCCGATTCCTTCAAGATTTCTTCGTGGCCGCTCATTCACCTGTAGGTTGCCCGACGAGCTTAAGCATCTTTTACCAGGCACCGAAGTTCACATCCACCGCAAGAAACCCGGAACATTTGACTTCTGGGGCTTTGGCAAAACTCCTGTAAAATCTGCAAACAATTAGGCCCGCTCTATTCCCGGCGAATTCCCCTTCATGCCTAATATTCCTTGATATTTTAACAGGTTAAAAACCTAAGTCATTGCCTCGATTTTTTCAGCACTAGGCTTGCAAGCCTAGTAATCAAAATGCTAAAAGGGTTACTACCTCGCCCTTCTTTTCAAACTCTACCTCAAAAATTACGTCCCCGATATGCCGCGAAAATTCATCATCACGGGTTACGCATGCCTTTTCATCGTTGCAACTTTTCTGGTAAGCCCAATCACCGGGACGGTGTATGCGGATGAACTCAGAAACGCTACAGAGCAGAAAGAAAACGGCCTTAGTGACCTCATCGCACTCGGCCTTAAGAATGATCCGAGACTCATCGCGCTAAGAGGTGAAATCAGTATTGCCAATGCTCGGAAAAAAGCGGCTCGGGACTGGCCCGATCCGCAAATTCGGTTCCGAAAGTCATGGGGATATAACGAGATTCCCGCACCATACACACAATACCGTACGGAGAATTACAGCCAACAGATTTCACGCAGTGAAACGGATGAACTTGGAATCACTACCAACTCCACCATCAATGAAAACGTTTCGCGAAGCTCACAAAGGACGATCACCGAAAGCAGGGATAAAACTGTCATTGAGGAAACGTTCAATGAAAGCAGTTCGGAAGTGACACAAACTGATCCCAATCCACTGGTAGCTGATCCGGGAGGAATCACCTCGGAAACCCGCAACCTTGAACGCAGCGGAAGGGAAACCCGCTTTAACGACAGTGACCCATTTGCCAGCGAAGAAGATCTCGTCGCCCAGTTTCGCCTTTATGTACCCCACCCTGGAATCAGGAGGGCACGACTGCAACGTGCCCAGCATGAAATTCAACTTGCCCAGGCAGAACTTCTCTTTGAAGAGCGCAAGGTCGTGAACAGAATACGAGAAGAATATGAAGCGCTACAGTATCTCAAAACTCGCATTGAGTTACAGGAAAAAAACGATGAAGCCGCCAAGATATACTCAGAGGCACAGGACAAGTTGCTCTCAGGGGGCTTAACCACAATTGACAAGATTGAATATGTCGAGATCGACACTCTCGCCTCGGACGGTATTACTATTGAATTTCAGGCAGCACTGGACAAGCTCGCTGCGAGGGTTGGTCTCCGCGACTCATCAACCATCCGAATCAGTGATAAACTGATCAGCCCGGCAATTGACATCGACCACACCCACCTTGAATACCTTATCCGCATGGCACTCGCCAACCGCGGTGAGTTAACTACCAACTTGGAAAAGGGAGAGATTGCGCAGGCACAACTCAATGAGGCAAAGGCAAAAAACCGGCCATGGTTTGACTACGTTCAGGCTGAATTCGGTAGGGATGAACAGGGCGGAACAAAGTCTGGAACCAACTGGGGCATCCAATTTGCAATGTCCTTGCCGGTATTCTCATGGATGGGTAACGAAAAGAAAATACATGAAGCCGCCGTCAAGA
>CALCSP010000558.1 GCA_937893785.1 uncultured Verrucomicrobiales bacterium | reverse complement strand
CCATCAGATAGCGCAGCCAAAGAACCTTTGGCGGGGTCATCACTTAAGCTTTCATCACTTAAGCTTTCATCACTCCAAGCATCACCCCAACCAACTAATTCCACACCCACCTTATCCTTCCGGCATTCCAAGCCATCAATATTCTCGGAATCATCCTCAAGTGCATCAAGTAAGCCTGCTGCCCACTCAGCATTACTCATAGATGAGGACTGCTTATTCTCGAGGAAGACTTGTCGCTCTTCAGCAACCGGCAACGATTCCTCAATGGATAAACAATCTTCTTCGTCCTGCCCTTGAAAGGGGTTTCCCCCAGATTGCTGCCCCGTTAAAACCGGAATGTCGATTTGCTCTTTTCCTTGCGTTTTGAGCTTAACGCTCACTGGGGCAAGCGGCCGCTCCGGCAAGACCACATCTTGAAACTGGGACTCCTGATCATGTAAAGACGCATTGGCGGCATCTTGATCAGTAATGACTCTGCGGCAGCCAGCAGGCTTCCTCAGCACCTGATAAACAACCAGTGGCACCACTGAGTAGATCCCCAACCTGATCGTCTCCCGTAGAACACGCCCAAGAAATAAGCTGCCGGCAACCCCTGTAATCAGCCATGCACCAAGCTTAAAGGCATTACCAGAAGACAAACCTGCCCGGTTTGCTGATACCTTTTCCGAGCGAGGAATGTCCATTAATGAAATAAAAACTGATGTTTAATTAAAGTTAATTATTACTTTTTACGAAATACCCCGCATTCATCCAAGCAAAAAGCACAGGCATTCAGGTGCTTCTGATCGGGATATCTTGACAGTCTGGAAACCCACCTCGACCTTCCTGAATGCCTTATCCCTCCGTAATATTGAGCTGTCTGCTGGCTGCATTGTTCATCGCCCCGGGCTTTTCCGATGACAAGGCTCCTGCAGGTAAAGAGGCTCCCAAATTTCTCCGCTTCACGGAAAGCCAAGATCAAGCCATCCTCGAAACCGCTTCCGTTGAATACGCACACCCTGATGGAACAACGGTGGAATTAATAGGAGCCGTACACATTGCCGACAAGCCCTACTACAGCAAACTAAACACCCAATTTAAGCAATATGACGCATTGCTCTATGAGATGGTCGGCGGAGACCCCGAAAATCCTCCGTCCAAGGAACAACTGCAGAGTAGCAAGAATAATCTGATGCGAACTCTCCAGTCTAGCTTTGGCAGAATGATGAAACTCGACTTCCAGCTCGACCATATTGATTATACAGCAAAGAATTTTGTTCATGCCGACATGAGCTTTGAAACCTTCCAAAAACGCCAAAAGGCCAAGGGAGAAAACCTCCTCTCCCTCATGCTTAAAGCGCAAAAACAGGCCCCAAGTAACAAGAGCCAAAACTTAAATCTCTCAGCAATCCTCAAGCTACTACTCAACAATGACCCAACCGATATGAAAATTGAACTGGGACGACAGTTTCAGGATGTCGAATCCATCATCGCCGGCATTGAGGGTCCTGACGGATCTGTTCTGGTTGCTGAGCGAAACATAACGGCACTCAAGGTGATGGAGAGGGAACGGAAAAAAGGAAAAAAGAAAATGGGCCTCTTCTATGGAGCCGCCCATCTACCAGACTTTGACAAGCGCCTACGTGAAGAATTCGGCTTTAAACGTGGTAAGACCATCTGGCACCCGGCCTGGACTATCCAAAAAACTTCCACTCAAAACAAAGCACCAAAAACTGCAGCGGAAAAGAAAAAGGCTGCCTGACACGCTGTTTCATCAAGGTGCCAAGTGCCATCTACGCCTGAATAATCTCCGGGGTGGAGAATAATGTTTTAAGAGTAATAGCACGAAGCCTACTCGCAATCGCGATTGTATCCCCGCTTCACATGAAGCAAATAATTCTTTATAGAGACATAAATACCCAGCCTTCCAATGACCTTTAAGCTCATTATCCCACTAACTTTCGCCTTCTTGTTAAGCATCGTTTTCGCCGGCAAACCGGCAAACAACTCCAAGAACACAGCCCCCTCCACCACTGCTGCTGCGGGCCAAAAAAAACGCGGGAATACTGGAAAAAGCAAAAATCAGGCGCAGCAGGATGAATTCCAAGAGTATGCAATCTTTGCTAACAAATCCGCAAATCCGGAATCAGGTAATCCTACACCGACCATCCTGCCTCTGAAGATCACAAAGGGGGAGCATGTAGCCTATATCGGCAACACTCTTCTGGATCGAGCTAGGCTATTCGGCCACTTCGAAACCATGCTCCACCAACGCTTCGCAAAGGAGCAGCTCGTAGTTCGCAACTTTGCATGGTCGGCAGATGAGGTTGATCTCATGCCACGACCGGATAATTTTGGCACACTCGATCAACACCTTCTTCATCATAAAACAGATATTATTTTTGCTGCTTTCGGATTTAATGAATCCTTTGCCGGCATCGAAGCAATCCCGAAATTCAAGCAACGCCTAGCGGCATTTCTCAGCCACACAAAAAGCAGAGCCTACAACGGCAAGAGCGGGCCTCGTATTGTCTTAATTTCCCCAACAGCAAGTTTAAACATCAAGGGAGTTGCAGCGGCTGATCTGAACAATGGCCGCATCTCTGCTTACAGCAAGGCCATGGAAGAAGTGGCCGCAAAGGAAGAAGTCGGATTTGTCGACGTGTTTTCTATGGGGCTGCCGGAGGGCTCAACCTTTAATGGGGTGCATCTTATCGACAAAGGCTACCAAGCATTTGCCGAAAACCTTTACCGCGGAGTATTTGGCAACAGCCCCGCCCCGGTCAACCAAACGCTACGAAAGGCAATTATCGAGAAGAATCGGCAATACTTCCGCCGCTACCGTCCCCTGAACACATTCTATTACACAGGTGGGCGCAAGGGCAGATATGGCTACTTGGATTTTCTACCGGCAATGCGCAATTTCGAATTAATGACAGCAAACAGGGACAAGGCCATCTGGGCCATTGCCAGTGGTAGTACTAACAAGATCGAGATCGATGATTCCTTAATTCCGGAAATGCCCGAAACACCGCAAAGTCGTGGCGGCAACAAGTGGATGACTCCCGATGAGGAACTCAAGGCGTTCAAGATTGATCCCCGTTTCAATGTGAATTGCTTTGCTTCCGAGGAAAATTTCCCCGACATCGCCTGCCCAATCCAGATGCGCTGGGATGCACGGGGACGACTTTGGGTGGCGTGCTCGACCACCTATCCGCATGTTTACCCTGGTCAGGAACCCAATGACAAGATCGTTATCTTGGAAGACACAAACAACGACGGTATTGCTGATAAATCTATCCTCTGGGCGGATGATGTACACATTCCCTTAAGCTTCGAATTCGGCGACGGAGGAGTTTATGTCTCTGAGGAACCTGCCATGACGTTCCTCAAGGATACCGACGGCGACGACAAGGCCGATTTTCGCCGTCAGGTATTAACCGGCTTTGGTTGTGAGGATTCACACCATGCGCTACACGATTTTGTCTGGACTCCTGATGGCGACCTCTTGTTCAGAGATGCCATCTTTCTCAATTCGCAAGTTGAAACCCCCTACGGTCCGGTTCGCGTCAAGAACTCTGGCTGGTTTCGCTTCAGGCCTGCAACCCACAGATTGACCACCTTCGGCAGCTACCCAAACACCAATCCTTGGGGAGTAACCTTCGATGACTGGGGGCATCATGTGGCCAGCCATCCTGTGTTTGCCTCCACCTTCCACGCCACCAGTCCGCCCTATCCAACTCAACACCCACGGCCCTCGGGATTCCAGGCCTACTCAGGAACCTGTGGTCAGGAATTTGTCGACTGGAACACATTCCCGGAAGAAATGCAGGGGGGATTCATTAAGGTACGCTACAAGCCCACCAACCGGGTTGAATTTCACCAGTGGATCAATGCCGGCGACCATATGCAGGAGAAATATTCTGGTGACATCATCTTCTCGACAAACCTCAGCTTCATCCCTGTCGATGTCCGCTTCGGACCGCGTGGAGCCCTTTATGTGTGCGACTGGTATAACCCCATTAAGGGGCACGCACAATATTCCCTGCGCGATGAGCGTCGTGACCGGAAGTCCGGGAGAATCTGGCGCATTACAGCCAAGGACAAGTCACTTGCTCCTGCCGTAAAAATAGCTGGTGCTTCCATCCCCCGCTTGCTTGAAAACCTCAAGCGCCCGGAATATCGAATCCGTTATTGGACCAAGCGCGAATTACGAGAGGCAGATGCAGAAAAAGTGAAGCCCGCTCTTGATAAGTGGTTACGTGGACTGAAAAGGAGTGACCCCCGGTTTCGTCATCACCAGACAGAAGCATTGTGGCTGTATCGCAACATTGGCAAAGTGAACACTGCCTTGATCAAAGAATTACTTGCTTGCGATGTGCCGCAGGCTCGGGCGGCAGCCACCCGACAACTGCGCTACTGGAGTGCATCCCTAGGGACTGAAGCCGAGCCTCTCCTGCTCAAATCGGCAAACGATACGGATGCAATTGTTAGACTTGAGGCTGCAATAGCAAGCTCCTGGATCGGTACAGAATGGGCATTTCGTGCTCTGCTTGCAGTAGCCGGCACGCCGATGGGTAAGCATTTAAGCTACGCCGTTCAAACCGCACTGGGATCAGCAAATATGCTTCCCTACTGGAAGGAGAACAACAAGGATGTGAAAACTTTCCTCGCTAAGGCGGAAAAAACCAGCCAACTAAATGCAGGCAAAACCACAAAGAGTGCCAGTGAAGCCAATTTTGACAACCAGAAAGGACTTCTTCAAGTAACTATCAACTGCGTTCCCGAGCGCATGGTTTACGACAAAGATGAGTTCAGGGTGCGTCCAGGGCAACCCGTCAAGCTTGTTCTCTCCAATCCCGATGCCACGATGCACAACCTGGTCATCGCCAAGCCAGGTTCACTTGAAAAAGTAGGGATCGCCGGCAACGAGATGGCCAAGGACCCAGATGGCCTTAAGAAAAACTACATCCCCAACCTCAAGGAAATCCTCTGGTCAACACCTCAACTCAAGCAAAATACCAGTCATGTGATCCGATTTAAAGCCCCTAAAGCCCCGGGAATCTATCCTTACCTTTGCACTTTCCCCGGCCACTGGGTGATCATGAAGGGAAACATGGTCGTCAAGTGATGGGAGATTGTCAGGACCGTCCTTGCCCGCCGCTTCCCTCCACTTTCGCAAGGAAAGTCTATCCCCCCTGTTCCACCTCGACTTAGACGCAGGTGCTGTCGGACTTGCTTTTCTTTTCCTCCAGCTGCTTGGCGATCTCCCTAGAAGCAGGGGTCACGGCAAGCCCTCCAAGACCGGTACAACAAATCTCCCGGGGCATAAGTTCACCCACCTCGCGCATCGCCACAATCACCTGATCAATCGGCACCAGATGACGGAAGTCAGCCAGTGCCATGTTGGCACTGGATAGTGCATTAGAAGCAGCGGTGACGTTGCGCCCAAGACAGGGGGCCTCCACCCTATTGGCCAGCGTATCACATGTCATTCCCAGTGAACTCTGCAATGCCATTGAGGCAGCTCCAAGCTGTTGCTCATAGCTACCGCTCGCCAGCGACACAATGCCGGCAGCGCCCATGCTGGCACCTGATCCGCATTCCGCCATGCATCCCGCCTCCTCTGCTGCAAATGTTGCCCCCTCAGCGATAAATACCCCAATCAATCCCGCTGCCAGCATTGCCTCAACCCGCTCATCTCTGTCCTTGCCCAGAGCATCCGCCACTCCCAGCAGTGCCCCGGGTAATGCCCCGCAGGATCCTGCAGTAGGAGCCGCAACGATAACGCCCATGGAACTCTTCATTTCCATCATTGCCGTCACATAAAGGATTACCCGGTTGAGCACGTCTCCAGGCACAAGTCCACCTT
>CALCSP010000557.1 GCA_937893785.1 uncultured Verrucomicrobiales bacterium | reverse complement strand
TTATAAGGACAAGCGCTGGCGCAGCGACTGGCATTTGGAAATTACCGATATCGAAGGTTAATGGTTTGATCTGCTGGAGATCACGCATGGCGTGATGTATCGTGGTTGAGATTGCGGCAATCATATGATGCAATGAAAAGGTCTTTGTAATCAATCTTTGTCGATGGCAAGTTTCAAACTGGTTATCTTTGATCTCGACGGGACCCTGCTGGATACAATTGAGGACCTTGGAGATTCGGTTAATGAGGTGCTGAAGGCACGCAAGTTGCCCGAGCATTCCTATCGAGATTATCGGAGGTTTATAGGTGACGGTATGGAGATGTTGATTCGCAGAGCGATGCCGGCCGAGTTGGCCTCAGATGTTGAGTTGGTGGCAGAGTTGCTCGAAGATTACCAAGCTGCATACGGCAGGAACTGGAACAAGAAGAGTCGGCCCTATGAAGGGATTACTGAATGCTTAGAGCAACTTAGCCTGAAGGGGGTGCCATTTGCTGTGCTCTCCAACAAACCGGATCACTTTACCAGATTGTGCGTTTCTGAATTACTGCCGGGCGTGGATTTTGTCGTTGTTTATGGAGACAGGGCGGGCATCGCGCGCAAGCCTGATCCGGCAGGGGCACTGGCTATTGCTGGGCAAGTAGGGGTTGCTCCAGAGCAGACGGTTTTTGTCGGTGATAGCAATGTTGATATTGCCACCGCGGTGCAAGCAGAGATGTTGCCGGTTGGTGTGCTATGGGGGTTCCGCGGTGAGGATGAATTGCGAGCAGCAGGAGCCCAACACCTAGTTTCGAAACCGCATGAAATTGTTGACTTGATCTGAATGTCGTATTGTGGCTTCCGGATTAAATCGTAAAGGTTAAAGGGGATTTTCCCATGACTGGAGCAGGAGCACAGAGCATCGACTGGTAACCCGGAGATACTGGAATTTCTACTACTTGAAATGCATTTGCTGTGGGCAAATTTTGAGAGGTAAAGCTACCTGTTTCACCGCTATATTTAGGCAGAAAAGTTTCTACAGATGAGGGATTGAGTGAAAAACCTAGTCCGGTTGCTTTCATTAAAGACTCCTTGGCAGTCCACAGCTGAAAGAATAGTTTGCGTTTCTCGCTCTTAGTCAGAGGCATGAGCATTTCCTGTTCTCGACGAGTAAAGACTTTTCTCGCGACGCCTTCAAAATCCGTATTACGACGGGTCATTTCGATGTCAATTCCGATTTCGTGATTGTGACAAAATGCCAGTACCGCGCAGCCTGTTGTGTGAGAAATGTTAAACTGTAGACCGTGGTCTTGGACAAGGAATGGTTTCCCGTTTTTGCCAAACCGGAAGGTTATTTCGTTTTTGGTTACGCATTGCCAACAGGCTACTACTTCGCGAAGCATAAGTCGGCATTTGGCAAAGCGCAGACGATCTGCTGCGTACCTGAAACGGTAAGTGCGTTCCTGTTCATTGGCGGGCAATTCCCTGCAGTGTTCCTGCCACCCTTCTCCATCAGGATTAAGTTCCGTGATAAGGATCATTACTTGTCCGGACGCGGGTGGTGGCGGGACTTGCGCTGCGTTGATTGGGCTTGTCATAATGATTTCTTATGACTGCTTTCTTACCCTAAGGGTTGTCTGGTGACGCGTATCTGTTAATGCGGGAAATTCACTGCGCCATGATTTAACGGTATTCAGGTCGACAGTCACCGAAATGATGACCGGTTCACTACCGGCGTCCGCGATAATTTTGCCGTGAGGATCTACAACGATGCTGCGACCAGTATAGTGATTGTCGGGGTCTTCGCCAACCCGGTTTACTCCAGCGACATAACACTGGTTTTCAATTGCCCGTGCCGCTAATAACTGGACCCAGTGATTGATTCTCCGCCGTGGCCAGTTAGCAATGTTTACAATCAGTTCAGCTCCATTGAGTGCCAGTGATCGGTAGATTTCCGGGAATCGCAGGTCATAACAAATTGATAACCCCACGCACCACTGCCGCCATTCAAAGTTCAGAAGATCTTCCCCCGCGGTAAATACTTTTGATTCGCCGCCTGCGGTGAACAGTTGATATTTTTGGTATCGTTGATCTTTTCCATCGGGGAATGTGGCAATAGCCTCGTTGTGGTAAGACGTTCCTGACTGGGTGGCAACTCCGCCGACGACACAACATCCCGTGGATTTGGCGAGATAGTGCAGAAATTCGATATTATGTTTTCCGTGATGTTTTGCTTCTACGGTTTTGTCCACATTCATACTGAAACCGGTGGCATACATTTCAGGCAGGATCAGCATATCTCCCGCGTTTGGTTTTAATTCACCAACCTTGGTAACCAGCCAATCCTTGTTTTCGTCGGGTTTTTCCCAGCGAATATCGGTTTGGAAGAGGTGGAGTTGCATAAGGTTGGCGTATTGGCTCAATACGCTTTGATATTACGTCTCTGGAGCAGGATGAGCAACGGTCCGTGCATTAGAAATAGAGAATGAAGTGATGCGTAAATGCGGATAAGACCTGAATACAATTAAAATTACCATAGATTTTATTAAAAATTAAAGTTATCGTTCTTCTGTGTCCGGAAGATGTGTCTTGCCTGATAGAGTGTTTGAGCGACCTGACTCGACCATGGTCAGGAAGGGGGCTTCGCGATGCTGTATCTGTATTTTTGCCTTCTTGATGTTTGTTTGCTGCCAGCCAGTGAGCGGAAAGTTAACGGTTTTTGTTTCCCCGGCAGGTGATGACTCGATGGAGGGAGACAGGGAAGCTCCTCTGGCAACC
>CALCSP010000556.1 GCA_937893785.1 uncultured Verrucomicrobiales bacterium | reverse complement strand
CTGGTAGCCGGCAACCAGTCTGCCGTATACAACTCTTTATCTCCAACAATGTAGAACGCACTTGCCCCCCCCTTTGTCTTCCACTCGTATTTCTTGCCGTCGTGCTTCACCACATGAGTTCTATTATTGCCGCTATGATCATCCTCGGCAAACCATGCAGGACCGGAAAAGAAAATTACCTGATACTGAATGGAAGAGGCTAGCTTCTTCAGCGATTTATTCAGCTCCCTTTTTATCATCGAAAATTGCTGTGTCGAAAGTGAAGCAGAAGCATCAACACAGAAAACCACGCGCTGAGCAGTCGAGCGTGAACCAAAGAAACCAACACTGCCGCCACCCGCGCCTCCGCTACCAAATCCAGCCCCTTTGCCCCAGCCCTCACCAATACCAAAAGCATCCGTCTCGGCATTAGTCTCAACCACAAAAACAGAATTGGGGTCAGCCACTGCTGATGTAATCAGTGGTGGTGCCTGGGAACCTGAAGCCGGAGTCGGCTTGGTCCTCTGCTTTTGCTGAAACTGTTTCTTGTCTACTTTCGTGACGGATTCGACTGGCCCGGACTCCACGATTAACTCAATTTCCTCCTCCGTGAAACTCATGATCGTCCACCAAGCAAGTAGAATCATGACCAGAGCATTGAGTCCAATCGCAACAAGAAGAGAAACTCCCTTGGCACCCGTATTTTTTCTTTCCTTAACTTGGCTTAGAATCGCAGGGTCTATCTCAGCAATAGACAGGCTTGGAGTTCCGTCACTAGATGGTAACTGATGGGGTAATGGATCTTCCATGATCTTAAATACAAACTGATAATATTGCCCAAAGCCTGATAATTCAAATCCAAAAGGCCCGGATCAAGGCCCATCCTTACTATCCTTGGTTGTATAACAGACCCAATTTCTATTTATTCTTAGAGGTTTTTCTTTCAGATTGATCCCTACGCCCCTAACATCCTTTTTCATGAACCGGTCATTAATCACCCTTTCTCTCATCGCAATCTGTCAATTTCTTCCTATACAGGTTCTCCCTGCACAGGAGAAGCAAACACCTGCAGTCAGCACGATTGACACCACCAATTATCCTACATTGGGAAAAGTGATCAGGCTTGATCCCGCCATTAATGATTTAATTGGTCAATCAGCCAAGATTGAAATGATTGGCGACGGATTCATCTGGGCAGAAGGTCCGGTGTGGATCAACGACAAAGATGGCGGCTACCTGCTTTTTTCCGACATCCCGCGTAATTCAATCATGAAATGGCAGGAAGGTGTCGGCGTTAGTCTTTTTATGAAACCATCTGGCTATACTGGTGCCACACCATACGGTAACGAACCCGGCAGCAATGGACTGCTCCTGGATCAGAAAGGACGCCTTATTGCCTGCGAGCATGGCGATCGGCGATTATCCTTTCTGACAAAAAACGGCGGAAAGCGCACACTGGTCGATCATTACTCAGGAAAGCGTCTAAACAGTCCCAATGACGCATGCATTAAATCAAACGGGGACATCTATTTTACAGACCCTCCATATGGTTTACCCCAACGCTATGAGGACCAGCGGCGTGAACTGGATTTCTGCGGGGTCTACCGCCTCTCAAAAGACGGAAAGCTTTCACTGTTAACCAAAGAAATGACACGCCCAAATGGCATTGCGTTCTCACCGGATGAAAAAACGCTCTATGTGGCCCAGTCTGATCCGAAAGCTGCAATCTGGAAAAAATTTCCAGTCAAATCCGATGGCACTCTTGGTAAAGGCGTACTCTTTGCAGATGCCACAGCCAGTGTCGGCAAGCTCCCAGGACTTCCAGACGGTTTGAAAGTGGACAGCAAGGGAAATGTCTGGGCAACAGGTCCAGGGGGGGTCTCCATCTTCACACCCGAAGGCAAACTCCTTGGCAGAATCAGCACAGGAGAAAAAACAGCGAAT
>CALCSP010000555.1 GCA_937893785.1 uncultured Verrucomicrobiales bacterium | reverse complement strand
CAAGCAGTTGCATTTGCGCATGATGCAACTGGGGGTTGCCCCTGAAAGCATTGACGGCATACTGCTGACCCACGAGCACAGTGACCACACTCGTGGGCTTGAGGTGTTCTGTCGGAAGGTGCAAAAACCGGTTTATTGCAGTGCGGTTACCCGTGAATCACTTTCTTCAGATTTTGATAGTCCGGGAGGATGGAGAATTATAGAGCAGGCGGTTCCCTTTTCTGTTGGTGATTTGGAGGTTAATGGCTTCACGGTAATGCACGATGCGGTCGACCCAATGGGCTACGTGTTTTCATGTCGCGATTCCAAGCTTGGGTTTGCCAGTGATCTCGGTCATGTGACAGCATCCATGCAATCCGCGCTACGGGGCGTTCACTCGCTTTTTATTGAGGCCAACTATGATGACGTGATGCTTCAGAATGATACCCGCAGGCCCTGGTCGCTGAAGCAGAGAATTGCTTCTAGGCACGGACATTTGTCAAATACTCAGGCAGCAAGCCTGGTCCGAGATATTGCCAGTGAGGGACAGCTACAAAGGGTAATACTCGGCCATCTGAGTGAGGATTGTAATTGCCCTGAAGTTGCAATGAAGGCAGTAAAAGCTGTTTGTCAGGAAGTTTCCGGGGATGCAGTTGAAGTGATTTGCGCAGGGCGAGATGTGCCTTGTGGCCCGTTCGCGGTCAATAATCTGGCTGTAAATGTTGCAGAATCGCCGGATGACAGCCAAAATTTACAAGGTGAGTTGGCGTTATTCATTTAGAATTTGCCAGAGTCCATTTTTTCTCGTGTGTTGAAAAATGAAGGCCAAGTTACCTGCACCCTGTTACGGGGAATTGAATTCCCAATCCTGAGACGCCTTGCCTAATTTTCCGTTACAACCCAATTTTGAAGAATTCAAGGCACGTGTCTCGAGGGGCAACCTCATCCCTGTATATGCCGAGCTCACGGCAGATTATGAGACGCCGCTTTCAGCATTTCACAAGGTTTCCGATGGGCGAAATTGCTTTCTCCTGGAATCAGCTGAAAGCAGCGAGAGTGTTGGGCGATATTCATTTGTAGGCAGTGGTCCACGGGCAGTGATTGAGGCCAGATCTACCAGGGTTAAGATTACGGAAGAGGGTAAAACTCGTGAGTTTGAAAGCAGTTCAGGTGATCCTCTGCAGGACCTAGAGGATTTCATGGCCAAGTATCAACCGGTTTCTGACCCGGGGTTGCCCCTGTTCTACGGTGGGGCTGTTGGTTATTTGTCATATGATGCGGTGCGTTATTTTGAGCCCGGCATAGCTGCGCCGCCACCGGATCAATTGGATCTTCCCGACATGGTATTCATGGTTACTGATACGGTGATTATTTTTGACCATCGCCTGCGCAAATTGCTGATTGTGGCCAACGTCATTACCGATGGTGATGAAGATGCTCAGGAGCTTTATGAGGCTGCCAGGAAAATCATTAAGCAGACTGCGAAAAGACTTACCAGCACGGCAGTTTTTCAGCCATTGGTTGGTGGTATCCAAACTCCGACAGCCGAGCTAGTTAGCAACACTACAAAGCAGGAATACTGCGCGATGGTTGACAAGGCCAAGGAATATATTAACGCGGGGGATGTCTTTCAAATTGTTCCCTCTCAGCGATTTGAAGTCGCATACGATGGTCAACCGATTGATCTCTACAGAGCATTAAGGGCGGTGAACCCATCCCCTTACATGTTTTGTCTACAGTTTGAGGAAGGTTTTTCCCTCGTAGGTTGTTCTCCGGAGGTTCATGTCCGTGCGATCGATGGACGTATTGACATTAGGCCAATTGCCGGTACTAGGTGGCGCGGTAAAACTCCCGAGGAAGATGATGCGCTAGCCAGAGATTTATTGAATGATCCAAAAGAGAGGGCGGAGCATATCATGCTTGTAGACCTTGCCCGCAACGATGTGGGAAGGGTTTCAGAGTATGAGAGTGTGAAGGTTGAGGACTTCATGATTGTGGAACGTTATAGCCATGTCATGCATATAGTTTCAAACGTCACTGGTAAACTGGCTCCCAATAAAAATGCCTACGATGTCATGCGCGCGACTTTCCCTGCTGGGACCGTGAGCGGTGCACCGAAGATCCGGGCGATGGAGATCATCAATGAAATGGAAAAGAGCAAGCGGTGTGCCTACGCCGGTGCTGTTGGCTATTTTGGATTCGATGGTAATCATGATTCGTGCATTGCGCTGAGGACTGCGGTAGTAAAAGACGGAAAAGCCTACGTGCAGGCCGGAGCCGGGGTTGTGGCGGATTCTGATCCTGATTACGAATTCAATGAGACGGTTAACAAGGCCATGGGGCTGGTCAAGGGAATCGAGCAGGCAGGGTGCCTAGGTATTGAGGAGTAAAGTTTCCTGCTGACAAAGGCTTAATAGTGTTGGCGCGTGATTGATGAAATGCTCGAGTGCCATAAATTAAATATCGACGACAAATATTAACGACCTAATATTGTTTTTTTTGACGCTTCATGAACGAAGATGAGTATTCTCAGGATGCCGCATCTATAGACTGGCAGAGTTGGCGGCCCAGTATGCGAGCCACCCTGCTTTTCCTGCATCGAGGAAGAGATGTCCTATTAATTCACAAAAAAAGCGGTCTAGGATGCGGTAAGATAAATGCCCCAGGGGGGAAAATAGAAAGTGGGGAGAGCGCATCAGAGGCGGCTGTTAGGGAGGTTTCAGAGGAGGTGGGGATTAGTGTTAGAAATCCGGAGGAGATGGGCGTATTGCGTTTTCAATTTATTCATGGGGAGCGCCTTGCATTGCACTGTGTTGTTTTTCGCGCTTTTGAATTTACCGGCGAGGCATACGAAACTCCTGAGGCTGACCCTTTTTGGTGCTCTGTTGACAATATTCCTTACGATAAAATGTGGAGTGATGACCAATACTGGCTACCGGGATTGCTTGATGGGAAAAAATTTGATGGGGATTTTGTTTTCGATGATGAGCAGCTCTTGTGGCGCAATGTTCGCTGGCGGTAAGATATGATAGGGGTTAAGCTTTGGGGTGATGAAACGATGGCTATTGCCCCTTCTGCCCGTGATTCTCTCCGCGGCGATTTCCTATGGTACTGAACCTGAACTGGATTTCAGTTATAGTGATGAAGGCCTAACTTTGCAGGTTTCCGGAAATCCTTTACGCTCGCAACGCGTCGAATTTAATGGCGGTTCGGGGCCTTGGGGAATAAGTGCCGCGCGCAT
>CALCSP010000554.1 GCA_937893785.1 uncultured Verrucomicrobiales bacterium | reverse complement strand
GCAGCAGCAGCAGCAGCAGGGCAATCGTCCAGGACAGGGAAATGTGCAGGGAGGAAATGCCAGTGCTCAGAATGCACCTAGGGTTGTGCGCCGTATCCGTGGAGCGGCGGAGAGTGCTTGGGATGATTTGCGCAAGCGAGATCGAGGCACTGAGGCTCTTGGTTCTCTAAAGTCAAAGTATCCAGCGCGCTATAGAATGCTGGTTGACCAATACTACCGATCCGTTCAGCGGGGCGAAAAGCGAGAACAGGAATAGTTGTGTGATTGCTTATCACGTCATGCAGGGTCGAGTATTGAATTGGTGGCGGGGATCTCATTGTTGGGGTGCCTTTTTGTTTTTCTTATTGTCCTTGGGGGGGCAGGCTCAGGACAAGGTGATTACCATTGAGGGTGATGTGCTAGAGGGGATCTTAGGCTCGATTTCAGCCGATGGTCATGTTGAGATTTCTGGCAAGATTTTACCCATGGACGGGTTGCGGAGTATTGTTCCTAGCCGCGGAGGGGACAATGCATCGGTGGTATCCGATGGCAGGGTTGTGTTGATCTGTGGCAGTGAAATGGCAGCGTCCGGTATTAAGGTCCTTGAGGAGGAAATTTTGTGCCGTGTAAGTGGTGTCGGTGAAATTAAGCTGCCCATTGATGCGGTAAGGGCACTCCGTTTTGGTGAATTAATTCGCGGGTCGCGATTTCAGAAGGGACTTCTTGAGTGGGAAGCGTCACGAGATCTTGATACAGTTTTTATCAGTGGAGGAGCAGAGTTGCAGGAAGTGGATGGATTGATAGAGGAGGTTAATGAAGAGGCGCTAATCTTTGACAGAGAGGATGCCTTGCAATCGGTCCCTCTCGTGCGTGCATATGGGGTTGTGTTGGCCTCACCGCTGCTCAACGAGGATGAGCGACCTGCAGTTATTCTTAGTCTTGCAGGCGGCACAAGGTTGCGTGCGAATATTAAGGAATTTAGTGACGGTAAGGTAAGTCTGTCTCTTGTTGAGGGTGTCGAGATTGTTGTTCCTTGGCAAGAGGTGAGGCGGGTCAGTATAAGTTCTGAAAGGCTGGAGTATTTGTCCGATATTGATCCGGTGAGTGCCAGCTCAAAGCCTGTCCTTGCTCCAGATCGAACTTGGCAGCGAGACAGGACTGTTTCTGGATTGCCCATCAAAATAGGTGACCAGGTTTATGATAAAGGGCTGGGTTTTGCTTCAGGGATGTCCGTGACTTTTCCCAACGAAGGGCTTCATGACCTGTTTCTTGCTGAAATAGGCATCGACATAGATTCCGGTTCTCGGGGGGATTGTGAGTTTGTTGTTATGTGTGAAGGTCGAGAGGTTTTCAGAAAGAGAAAACGGGGCGGAGAGTCGGCTGAATTGATAAAGGTTGCCATCACCGGTGCCTCTGAAGTGACGCTCCGAGTGGACTACGGAGAAGATCTTGATATTGCAGATCACG
>CALCSP010000553.1 GCA_937893785.1 uncultured Verrucomicrobiales bacterium | reverse complement strand
GATGGTTGATTGGAAAAACAACAACTTTCTGCCTGTTTTTTCCAGTAAGAGAGTTAATGACTTCAAAGTTTTCTCCGGCAACAGGGTTGCTTTTATAGATCATTCTGTAATAGCCGAAAATGGCATCAAGAATCTGAATGTCTTCCTCAAAAGGAGTATTCTTGGAGTGCAGTTTGTTCGCGAGCTCGATTGCTTGTTCGAAAATAATACGGCCATCTTCAGTTCTGCTGATACGAGCATCATCGAGATGAGTAGGCACGCGGTAATTTCTTGAGATTTCTTTCGGGGGGCCTGGTTGAAAAGGTTGAACGAGAACTGTGTCTGGCGTTTTTCCCGGTCTTGTTTCCCCGGGTTGCATCTGTTTA
Source organism: uncultured Verrucomicrobiales bacterium (assembly GCA_937893785.1). Taxonomy (GTDB): domain Bacteria; phylum Verrucomicrobiota; class Verrucomicrobiia; order Verrucomicrobiales; family DEV007; genus CACIUL01. The sequence continues at coordinate 9,441 of CALCSP010000553.1, read as the reverse complement.
GAGTTGATTTTTTGCCCAAGATTCGAGGGTGTAGGCGCAGAGGGTGTAGAGCCTGACGGGATGCTCGGTAGGTTATCTTTTAGGCCATTTCTGTTAAATGATTGAAATACATAAAACAGTAAGAGAATAGACAATGCTACCACGCATGTTGTAGCAATCGCTTTCCACTTTTGAGGTGGATGCATGAGGATTAAAAATTAGGCGAGAAAATCGATGAGATCGAGGTTTGGTCCAGATGGGCTGATGTCAAAAGGATCAGTAAACCTTGAGAGGTTAGGAAAGATGGTGTCCATATCTGCGGGTGGAACTCCAAGCCATTTAGCCAGAACTGCAGAATATTGTTCGACAGCAGTCGTGGGGATCCAGCGTCCCCTTGAGCCTGAGGGGACATCATCATCTCCTCCTATACGAAGTTCGGGAATCTTGCCGAAGATCCGGCCTCCGTTCACCGCTCCTCCAAAGAGGAACGCATTGGTGCCCCATGCATGATCAGTGCCGGAACTGGCAAAGTTACTGCCATTGGGGGTCCAGGTGCGGTTGAAGTCTGAAGCTTGGAAACCCACCACGTCATTGTAGTCAAAGTCGCTGTCGTTTGCCGCAAGCTGCTTCATTGCTTGGTTAAATGCTCCAATAGCATCATCAAGTTGAGTCAAGAGGGCAGGTAGGTCTGCATTGATATCCTGATGGGTGTCAAATCCACCCTGATCGACAAAGAAGATCTGGCGGCTGTTGCCCAGGCATTCTCTTCCGGCAATGAGCTGGGCAACCATTTTTAATTCACGTCCCAAGTCAGTATCGGGAAATAGGGTATCAAAATCAACTCCGGTGGCTGTTGCAGTTGTAAGAGCTTCGCCGATTATCGCTTCGTTGGCTCTGGCTCGTCGCACTACGGTATTATATCCTTCTTCTAAGATATGTTTATGCTTGTGGAACATGACATCCTCAAAAGCCTCGAGGCGTTTGCCATTATTATTATTGCGATATTTGTTGTCGGCAGTTACTGCGTTTTGGTAATTATCCCCGTAGCCGGCAACGCTAATTGCACCGTTGTCACTTACAGCATACTGGGGCACAGAGCCGCCGGGAGATGAGAGAAAGTCCGATGTGCCGGAAACCGTAATGAGCATTGAGGACTTTCCCTGCGGGTTAAAGTCGTTACCATCTGAGCCGAAGTTCTGGGCAATCCGGCCTCCCCACCCACTGGCAAAAGGCTTGTCAGGCTGGGATCCGGCCATCCATTGAGTTACCTGATCCGAGTGGCTGAACAGCTGCACGGGAAGGATAGCAGTTTCATAATTGGCACGGGTTACCACCTCGGATAGATTTCCGCAGTTTGCCAGCATACTTAGTTCACCATTGTTAAACATGGTGGCCATCTTGTTTAGACTTGGGTGAAATCCAAAAGGATCACCGGTATGAGCCGTTAACGGGATAGTGTTGTCTCCATCCGCTGAGGCACTGCCATTAGGAATGGCGACGACCCCCCGATTGTTTGTATAGCGGTTAGCTTGCGGATTTGTATCCCTGGGGATTAAGAAGTTATTCATGTCACACCCCCCCCTCAGGAAAATGCATACCAGGGCCTTATAGTCGCTTAGCGTGACCTCCTCAGCGGCGGCATCCATTAAGCCAAGGTGGTTTAGGGTTTGCGAAAGTCCACCCAGGGCCATTGATCCCAGTGCTGAACGGCCAATAAAGCTGCGGCGGTTCAGTTTGATATTAAAATTGCGATTCATTGCCATTGTCTTTTAGGGGTGGGGGTTATTTTTGAACGACAAACTCGGGCGTGGTACTCATTAAATACAGGGCAGTTCGGAACAGGTCTCGTTTCGCGCTGTTGGCAGTTATCTCATTGCTGGCATAGGGGTTGTAGGACATGCTGACCAGCGCATCGATAATGATTTCTCTGGGGTTTTTTAACTCTCCGTCGTTGGATAAGTTGCCATCGCCGTAACTGGCTTTGGAAGGGTTGATGCCGTCGCTGTTTGGATCTTCATTATCAGAGCTGTTGTAATTGTAGGTGGCAGCGAAGCTCCCTCCGGTAAGTCGCAAGTCGATTGCGTCGACCAGAGCTGTCATGTCGGTGAGCTTGTCAAGAGGGCCAGGTCCCCAGGGGATAATATTCAATGCCCAGTCCTCCAAAGTAATTCGAACGTTATCGTAGGTGTCCGATTCGTGACTGTCATCTGGGGTTGTGTCTTGGTAGAGAAGGCGCTGGTTGTAGCCGTTAGGTTTCCGCTCTGTGTTGTCTGCATTTCTACCAGGGTTGCCGCCCACTGGATTGAGGCCTGCTCCATTGATATTCCATGTGATATTCCAAAAGAAGTTTAGATTGCGAATGACAGCGGTTTCAGTAGCGATCTGCATTTCGGGGGCGACCATGCCGGCATCGGCGATAGGGCCACCGGGGCTGTAGAAGGGGAGATAATAATTGAAGACTGTTTCCTGTGATAATGGTGACATTGAAAGACTTTGGTCGGTGGCCGGGTAACGGAAGCGGCTGTTTATTGTAAAGTTTGACAATTGGGACGAGGGGTAGGCGAAATTACCAAGGTAGCCGTCCGCAGGAGGGGCTACGGCTGTCAAGTCATGTAGAGGTCTTGTATCACTCAGTGGCAGATTTGAATACATGCCTGCCTTAAAGGGAGAATTATCCCCGTTAAAGCCGGCAATGAGTCTTACTTGGTTGAGGAAATCACTACTTGTGGTGCTGCCATTGAGAGCATGGATGGCCAGCAGGTTTTCCCCGGGTTGAAGAAATCTTAAGGCACTGGTTGCTGCAAAATCCTGAAAGGTAGCGGCTATGGCGTCGTTTGTTGTTTGTGTCGCCGAGGAGTTCCAGTTTAAGTTAAGCGGGGCATTACTAGCAGCGATTCTATTTCCGTTTAGATAAGCAACAAATCCGTCATCGCAGCGAGTCTGAAGTGTCAAAAAGTTCCATGCCGCCAGGTCATTTGCACTGACATTAAACTTTATGCGCACATAGCAAGAGGTGCGTTGTGCCATTTGTGTGTCCACATTGATATTGATATAGGGTTCATAGCCATTGCCCCTCTCATATCCAACACCATTGAGACCGGATAGCCACCCGGAGTCATTGAAGTTGGTATTGCTAAGCCATTCTGTTCCAATATCATTGCTTGGAACAAAGGCGCGCACGTTGATTGACTCGTCAACAAGAGTGGTATCTTCATCAGGGCCTTCTACAGGGACGGAATAGCGTTGTGAAAAGTTCCGAAGTAATTGCAGGTAAAGGTCCATAGGGGCTTTCTTCATGCCGAAGGTCGTGTCCCCGGTAATTTGCGATAGTTCACGCACTTCATAGTCAAGCAGGATCGCCTTAAGGGATTCGGTCATGTTTCCCTCGCTTTGCTTGAAAGTGTTAGCGACCCGGTAAAGATAAGGAGTGCTTGGGTTGCTGGTGGTGAAGCGTTGGATTAGTCGAAGTGAAATGAATGCAGGTGTGGAGCGATGGCTGTTCACCATGTCATAATCAGGCAAACCATCGTCCGGTTTACCGGCAAGCCAGGCGATGGCATCATCAAGGTCTTTTTCTGCATGATCGATCTCGTCAGCGCGACTTCCGCTGCCTGACATGTCTCCATCACTCATGGAACGGTTGTCAATCTGCTTGCCTCCGGCCATTGTTTTTGCACCGAGGTCATGGAAGTCAGCAAACATCTGTAGGGGATAGGAAAACTGGTGGTTGTAATATTTATTTCCTTCTCCACGGTTAAAATTTGAGGTGACGGTGTTTAGCCTTGAACTCTGATTGCTGCCGGTTGGATTATTCTGGTTAAATGGAATGCCTCCATTATTATTGTTACGATCAAAGGGGTTGCCGCTGTCATCTCCATCGACGATTCCCCATTGTTCGGGATTTAATGTGTAACGGGAAAAACTCTGACCGGTCAGGACACGGGCAAATTCTGTGATGTCGGTGTTATTATAAGTGGGCTCAGGTAGGCCGGTTTCCTCAGAAAGTTTGAGAGTGCCATCAGTCCACAAGTTAAACAGACCGATTGAGAACAGTTGCATGTCTTCACGAGCGAGATTCTCATCTGGGAAGACATCTGGAATGCCGTCACCACTGATGTCATACGCCTTTTGATTTTTTAGGCTTGAGAGCCATTTGCCCATGATTGGGCTGCGGTTGATGAATTCGAAAAGGTCATAAAAGTGGTTAAATGCATGGTGATTGAGCATGTCCTGATAGTTTGCTGCCGCAAGGTGGGATTGACGGATTCGATTCAGTTGATCAGATACAACTAGGATTTGTTGCAGGGAATAGCCCATTTTCTGGCGGAGCTGGTCTTTTGCGTTAAGCATGAAGAGCCATTGTGCTCGGCGGCGGTTGTTGTGGTTTACTTCACCTAAATCAAATGGGGTGTAGCGATCCTCATTCTTTCCCCAGTTAATTTGATTATTTGTTAAAGGGTAGTTTTGAGTGGGAAACCATTGCTGGGGATTTGCTCTTGAGCGGTCAATGGCCGGCCATTGCTGGGGGAGGGAAGGGACATTGATAAGGTTGTTGCTGGGGTCATTGAAGTGATGGGTGAACCATCTGTTTGGATCAAAATAACCGCGCAGTTTCCATTCCTGATTGTCGGCAGCGAGGACGTAGTCGACGAGAAAGCTTTGCGGCATAGCAATCTGTTCGTCAATCCATGCCTCAAAAGCCGCGATTCGGGGCACAGGGCTATCGGCGTAGGTGGTATTGATTGCTGTTAATAGTCGGGCGACTTCAGCATCTGTGGCACCAAAAGTTGCCTGATTTAGGAAGCGCCGGACATCGCGCTCAAGTTCGATGCCGCTAAGCGGGGTAATGTTCGGTGGAGATTGCGGGGGTGGTGGTTCTGAAATAGAGCCAGACTCTTCAACAAAAATAGCCCATAATTCACCGGCTTGGTTGTCGTTTGTATGCCAGTTGAGATAAATCGGGGTCTCTCCGTTTTGGCCGAAGAGTCCATCAATTGTTTGGCTTCCGGTAACTGCTCCCTGAATGTCCTGAATCGGCCATGGGTAGTCCAGTAGCTCTCCGATTTTGGGGTCAGACTGAGGATCACCAGGGACTTCGGTGATTTCATAGATAATCGACCCGCTTGTGGGGCCTGGGTTCGCTTTGTGGATATGAGAGTCATTTTGTGGCGAGCTGAATGGTGCCATGATCAGGGTATTGAGCCGCATGTGATCCCTATGACCGTTAAGGAATGCGGAAACAACGGCAGTGCCCCTAGTCGGAGAAGAATGAGCCGGGTCTTCAGCGGATCGTCCAACAAAGAGGACTTCCTGTTCCGGGATGTTTCTCGCATCATAAATAGTAGCATCCATTGTATGCGGAATGCCTGTGTCGTATTCTCCTGCGCCAGGACCGCCGACATCAATGATGCTACAACGCACTTTTTCCGGATATTCATGAATGCCATCCACCACCGGAGTGAGAATAATTTCCGTTGCAACCGCACCAAAGGGCATGGTTAAGAAGCCGGTGAGCGGGGTGCCGTCAATATCCTTCTCGGTAAAGTCATTGCCTCTTGTGGCAGTGGAGGACTGCTGACCGCTGGATCCTAATGTATACCTTACCGTTAGTGGTTGGAGTGAACCTGTTCTGATGACTTTGAGTCGAACCAGATCGGGTTCTGAAGCGCTCACCGGACTTCCTGCACTGATGGCGATTGAATCGCGGGGGTCCTCATAGGCAATAATATCCGAGGGGCGGATAGACACCTCCTGCTCGGTTGATGAAAGAGCGTTTATTACCGTGTCTCGGTCGTTTAGATTGCTGGCAGTTGAGTTGTTGCTTGCAAAATAGAAGCTGTGTTCTCCCTGCATCATTTTTTCCGCCCAATCAGTGATGTCGTCATTGTCTTGGTCAAGGTCACTGACGGAAACCTGAATAAATTGTTGTGGGGCTTTTCTCAGCAGGCGGGTAACAGGCTCATCTTTCATCCAAGGTGATAAAAATTCGGCGCTGATAATCTCAATCGGATTCTCTTGGTCATTTCCGGGTTGTTGCCAAGCGACGGCGCAGTGGTCGGCATGTTTCCCATGGTGGTGGCGAACTTCAATATAATAGCGTTTACCAGCAATTAGGTTAACCGTGTATTTTTGAGTGGGGAACTTACGCCATTGTCCTGGAAGCAGTAAGTCGTTGTCAACACGAGCGACGGGTTCAGTAGCATTGGTGGGTGTATGGTCGCTACTGAGGAATAGTTCACTGTGATTTCGACTGCATAGATAAAAACTATGTGATCCACTTTTAGCAGGTGTCAGCCAGCCACGCATGCGCCCGCCATAATAGTCATCAACGTTTGCCGGAGCCTGTAATGTGGAGAGCCCTTCAACTGCATCAGGTTGGGCGGTGAAATTTTGTGTAAGGACCTTGAAGCCAGCAATGCTACTGGTTCTCATTTCGGTCCATACTTCGTGAAGAATGCCTCGGGAAACACTTGGGGGCTCTAGGCTGGATAAGCGAACCTTAACTTCACTGCCGGTGCCCTGATATTTAGTCGGCAATTTTGTGAATTGGTCACTAAGCGAATTGCCGATGTTGACCTGATAGATTTTTCCCCTTTGAGTGTCAAAGGAGATATCCACCGCGGAGAAGGAGTCGTTATATGTGAGTTTCTTGATATTGAAGCGTGACGAAGGGTCAAAGGGGTCGGTTCCTGCAACAGATTCTGCAAAGTTGGAGGCGCCATCCCCATCATCATCTCCCTCTTTGGTTAGGCCTTGAGCTCCAAAGAATTCCTGCCATATGTCATCAAGAGCATCGCCGTTCTGGTCGATGATCGCCTGTGCAGGCTGAATGCACAGGGCAATTGAAATTATTAAAAAGATCAGTCGAAGATACAGATTTTTTGAAAAATTGCTGCATCCACGCTGGCACTTGCAGATGGGGAGGGGGGTCATGTTGTGCCTGAATAGGGTTTTTGATAATCTAGCCTATTATTGGTTACTAGGGAAGTAAATTTGGTGGCGGAAGGATGTGAAATATAGTGCCATTGCTCGGTGCTACTCAGGAGTTGAGCCATTGGATGTCAGCAGTCTTGCTGATTCCTGCAGAAGAAAATCCGGACTCAGGAATGGTTCATGACTAATGTTGTTCCATAATAGGTTTCCTTGGGGGCAGATGAGAAATACTCCATGCATTGCTTTTTGGCCATGTGGGTCAAAACAGCGGTAAGCTTTGAAGGTTTTAAGTGAAGGGTCTGAGAGGAGAGTGAAAGGGAATTCAGGAATTGCCTCTGCTTTGTTGTGGCTTGCCCTTTTTTGTAGCAACTCTTCGTCATCAGAGGAGATGGCGATAATTTCGATGCCCTGCTTGGCATATTTTTCAACATGGGGTGTAAAGGCTTTTAATTGTTCAACGCAGAATGGGCAGCCAATACCAACGAAAAAGATGAGAATAACTGGTTTCCCGGCTAGCTGTTGGAGGGATAGCGATTTACCGTTCCCAGACTTCAAGGACCAGGAGGGAGCGGATGGTGCTCTCCACTTAAGCGGGCCAAGTGTATCTTGTTCAGGGAAGATGATTGGTTTTTTAGGAGGGGGTGGGGGCAGTGTCCAGTTGCCGCGCAGATTGAGTTGACGAATGAGGGGTTGGAGTTGCTTATGAAAGAGGATGTGGTTGCGGTCCGCCAGGGAAGCATTGCGGCGAAACTGTGAGTCAAATGCCAATAGCGCTTCGTTGCGACTGTTGCCAGTGTCCGCACTAAAGGCAATAGAGCAGAAGTTTGCCGTGGCCTCAGGTTGGCCGGGGCGTTGCAGAAGATCCAGACGGGCAAGTTCAAGGGCCAGGGATATGCTGTCTTTTTTTTGTGCGAGGCGAGCTAGGTGAGAATTGCTAATATGTAGCAGTTCTTTGCTTGGAGGGGTTGTGCGGGGACCGTTAAAGAACTGAGTATATGAACGTAGGCTTTTCAGCGTATGGGTTATTTCTTTTTCTGTGTCAACACCTGAGCCTGATCTCAGAAAGTCTCTGAAAAGGGATTCTAAATTCCCTGAATCTTTAGTAGCTTCATCGGTATTACCCAGGTTGAGGTTTGCAATGGCTTGCCAGTAGAAGTTGTAGGCACGCCCAGTCCAATCCCCGCCCGGGCGTAAGATGCCTTTGGGGGCGGCGCATTGCTCGAGAAGCTTGGACCATTGTTCACTGCGGATATAGAGTCGTGCCAAAAGATCTCGCCCGGTTATGTAACTGCCGTTCTTCTTTGCTTCTGAAGTGAGTTCCGAGTTTTCTTGGTAAGCGGGCCTGGGGAGGTCGATGAGGGCCTTTGTGATAGATTCTGCCGCTGTGATTCTGCCGCAGGCGATCATTGTCTCAACGAGTGCGGTAACATTTGATACGTAGTTCTGTGTATCATCAGGCATACACAATCGATCTTGCATACGGCGGTGATTCAAACGGATGGCATTTTCTCCGGCGCGCAGCGCATCATGGAATCGCCCTGCGCGTGCTAGTGCATCTGCTGAAAAACGCCATGAATTGGGGGCCTGAGGACTTATGAATGGAGTGGAGAGTGCATCCTCAGAAACGCGCAGGGGGCGTTGCTTGCTCCATAGCCAGAGGCGATAGTGTCTGCTGGGGTGATCAGGGGATTGACTGGCTAACTGTCTAGCAAGTGCATCCGTAGCGAATTTTCCAGTGATCGGTATTCCTGCCCGAAACTCATCGAGGATGATTTCGCGCAGAAGAAACGCCCGAATTTCGAAGTTTTCAGGGTATGCGTAGGCCATGTCTTCCAATTTCCGGTTACGTTGGCTGCGGCTTTGATTGCTTCCGCTTTCAGGGGCGCCCGAGTTTGGGCTGAAGTAATGCCGATACGTGTCAATCCAAGCGTGTTCCAGTGGCGTGGTTTCTGAATTCCTGCCGGCGAGGTGGTTTGCGTAGTTGATATAAACTGAAGCCCGCCCAGGGAGTCGTTCATTGGCCATTGCCATGGCCCAGTATGGCATGGGATGTTCTGGATCCAGTGACGCAGCTTGCCTAAATGCGCGCTCGGCTTCATCTGTCCAGAAGAGGTGAAGTAATGCGATTCCACGGTTAAATGCCTCCTGAGCCTTTGGAATGGAAGAACTGATGGGGAAGGAGGCCTTACCAATTGAGGCATTGGCATCTGGTGTGTCGTAGGGAGGCAGCAGGAGGGCTTCTCCAATATTATTCGGAGAACTATGATCAATGGCTCGGATGATAGGGGCGAGACACGGAAGATTTCCGAAACGGGCTAGGGGTGAAGGTAGCTGAGCGTTAAGGTCATGAGTGCCTGGCCATCCCAAGACAATGGCTAGAATAAAATACGTCCAGATCTTAGTAATGCATGCCATCTTATTAACATTTGCCACCGTCAAGGGCTCGGTGCAATGAATCATGCACAAAAGAGGAAGGATGCTGCTATGGATTAATGGTCGACGAGGTTGTCCGCTTTTCCATCGTTTTGG
>CALCSP010000552.1 GCA_937893785.1 uncultured Verrucomicrobiales bacterium | reverse complement strand
TGTTGCTCGTTACCCTCACTGGGTTCATCTCATTAAGTTATGAGATCTGCTGGGTTAGGCTCTATTCTTTTATTACAGCATCACGAGCATGGGCATTTGGTGCCATGCTCGGCACCTACTTGATCGGATTGGCAATCGGCTCCCTTTGGAGCTTACGCTTTCAGGATGCTGATGATGCCCACAACCCAAAACATTTGCGTATTCTTTCTCTGTTCGTGCTTGCGGCGAATACCATCGGCTTTCTCGTAGTTCCTGCTGTCTCCTGGCTGGCAACCCTCATACCCTACCAATCCGTTGAAACCGGCCAAGGTGCCGTAATGGCACTGGCAACCTTGCCACTGGTGGCAATCTCAGCGGCACTACTCGGGGCGACCCTGCCCCTGATCTGTCACTTTGCCATCTCTCCAGATGAAAAAGCCGGCGCACGTCTCTCTTATCTCTATCTCGGCAATATTATCGGCTCGGGGGCAGGCAGCCTTTTTACAGGTTTTATCCTGATGAATCATCTCTCAATGCAGCAAATCTCAGTCGTTCTTGCCTGCCTTGGCCTTGTTCTCTCTGCAGGAATTGCATTCTACTCCAAACTAAATGGCACCCAACGAGCAAAACGATTAATAGCGACTGCATCTGTAGGAATAGCTATCCTCTTCCTTGCACCATATCTCTTTAACGGACTTTATGAACGCCTGCAAATGAAGTCCGAATACAAGCATGATGAGCGCTTTGACCTCGTCGTGGAGAGCCGGTTTGGTGTCGTCACCATTGATCAGAACCGTAAAATCTATGGCGGGGGGATTTATGACGGTTACATCGGGACTGAACTCAAAGCTGGTTCCTGGATGGTGCGGCCATATTTCCTTTCTGCTGTTCATCCTTCTCCCAAAGAGGTTCTCGTCATTGGACTCTCCGGGGGAACATGGACTCAAATCCTTGCACACAACCCTCACGTCGAGAGAATTACCGCTATTGAGATTAATGCTGCTTATAGCGAGCGAGTCATCCCTCGTTATAACGCGGTAAAGTCTATCTTGGACAACCCTAAGGTAAACATTGTTATTGATGATGGACGGCGCTGGCTTCGCAATAATTCCGAGCGAAAATTCGACGCAGTCATTGCCAATGCCACTTACCACTGGCGAGAACATGCCAGTAGCCTGCTCTCCCAAGAGTTCATGGAACAGGTTAAAGCACATTTAAATCCTGGCGGCATATATCTTTTCAATGCTACAGGATCGGATCGCGCAGCCAAGACAGCCCTTGAGGTTTTTCCAGATTGCGCATTGCTTCTGAACAACCTGTTAGCCAGCAATGCGCCTCTGGAGTATGACAAGGATCGGTGGCGAAAGACACTGGCAAGCTATCATTACAATGGCAAGCCGCTCTTTGACATCAACGATATCAATGAGGCCGAGGAACTGGAAAAGATCGTATCAATTATCGACAACCTTGGAGTAAGGAACGTGCCAACAGCGCAACGTCTGTGGAATCGTGAGATCCTAGAACAGGATCCAGGCACACAGAAGGCTCGCCCAATTACCGACGACAACCTTGGGCATGAATTCTGGTATCACTAGCTTACGGAAAATTACCGGCAACCTGAAGATACCCGATACCTTTTGTTCCCTTACTTTCACTGATCGTGAAATCCTTGAACCCTAACCATCTAGGCTCATTGGCATCACCTCAAAAGC
>CALCSP010000551.1 GCA_937893785.1 uncultured Verrucomicrobiales bacterium | reverse complement strand
TTCGGATACCAACACCTCCCACTTTTCTCTATCTGGATCACTAAGCGGATAATTACATACAAACCAGTCCAGTATCGAATGCGGAGTGGAATTAGCCGCCGGTGCATTAAGCTCCTCTACTGCACCACTTGATGTAAGCGGCTTGTAGTTCATGCGCGCGCGCAAATCCTCACTTATGGAAAAATATGCATCCCTTTCGATGACCACTTTTAAGCAAAGGAAATCGGGAATTCCCCATGTACCACTTGAAGCCGGATTGTAGTGCCCAAGGATCAACAATGGCCCCAGAGTCGCAACTGGCATCCATGGTTCTTGCTCCTTGGGCATCCTACCGAGCTTTCTAAGAATGCCTTCTGCATCCACAGGACATGCAGAACGGGGTAGCTTTACAGGCAGCAACCCACTCTTCCTCGCCACCTGTTCTATAGAGGGAAGCTGGGCGGATTGCGCAGCAGAGCGTTCCGACGTCAAATCCTCCACCACTCCTCTGGAAGCATTACCGCCAGACACAATTCCTGCCTCTTGGCTTTGAGCGGTTGCTCCTTTACGGTCTGGATCAAGCATTTGAACGGGCAGTACGCCATTCTAAGCTCCGACCGGGACAAAATCATCAGGAAATGTGTAATTTAAACTATAGTCAGATGCATCAAACTCAACCTTGATGCCGCTACCTGCTGTTCCCGGCTCCAGCACATGAAACAATTCGCCGTTCCAGCGAAGGCGGTATGCTTCTATGTTGCTGCTTTCCACGGGGTTCCAGTTACCCGGAATAAAAGGGGCACCTGGTACAAGATTGTATGGATCTCGCCACTGAAGGGATCGAACAATGGCAATTTCGTCATCCCCGCTCTCGTCATTAGCAGGAAGATTAAACGCATAATTAACCTGAGAATGCTTTTTAAGACCATTATTAATGGCTGTCATCACATCCTCAGCCACCACCGAGCGAGAAGCCCCAAGAGTTCCCCCAAAATACTTAATGGCCACCGAAGTGATAACTGCAAGGATAGCCACCGTCACAATGATCTCGACAAGGCTAAACCCCCTCTCGGTAGCACTTTGATGATCTCTTAAACGCATAACTGCAGAAGTTTTTTTGAACCAGCCAGAAATTTGATCATACAGCGCTATCAAACTGTTTCCCCTCAGGGTGAATCTCCCTAATAGAAAATAACTCCACCAGGCCCCGTTAATGGTATTTTTGAGATAGTATCGATTCGACTTGGAAGCACTATGGAATAACCACTCGGCATGTAATCGGCTACCTGAGCCGGTGCAAACGCCAAATAAGAAGCCAGTAGGGAATAGCGCATCTGTTCACTACCCTGAGCATCCCATGTGCTCGTAGCATTCGTCCTGCCATAAGATTGAATATAACTCACAAGGGCTAAGTTCATGGCCTCAGCCCTGGAGATGGCAAGATTCGTCTCGCTGTCCTGCTTTACGGCAATGATATTGGGTAAAGCAAGGAATGTGATTACACCGATAATAGCCACCGCCGCGAGTACCTCCACGAGGGAGAATCCTTGTTTTTTTTCTTTCATTGGTGACTTCTTATTCAACGCACTCTTGTTATTGAAAAGAGGGGGATCTCTTCTTAAATGATACTAGGGATACAGCTCAACCTTTGGATATGGGCTTCTCTTGCCCTCACCCGGCGGACTCCAGGCCGAAAGCTCTATATACTGGCCAGTCTTAACCATCGCCCTGCTTTGTATCCTACTGAAATCAGATGCAGGCGAAGAGTCGACCAGATGACGATATGTGTCATCATCAAGGTAATCCTTGATCAGTTCCAACCTACCGACAACCCCGCTATTGCTGCGTGTTTCCCGAGGATTACTTGGAGTGTCAGTCCAGTAATTACTGGCAAAGTTATATTTGTTTCGCACATAGCCAACAGTACGTTGATATCTGCGCGACGGGTTGTTTGGATCGGGGGCTTCATAACCACCCACTTGACCAGAAATCCAGTTATTGATTGCTGATTGGAGGGTCGCCTGCTGCTGGCGCGCCATCACATTGCGCGAATCCTGAGCGGCATTTGAAAACGAATTAATGACCAGTGCAGCCATGATTGAGATAATCGCTAAGACAAGTAGCAACTCAACCAAAGAGAATGCACTATGGGAACGAATAATTGGTTGCCGATAGGTCATCTGGATGGGACGTGCCGAATTTCTCTAGTCGTTTCGTGAAGAAAGGGTTCCCCGGAAACTCCGGGGAACCCTCGTGAAATGATAGAATCAATTTACGCTTTCTCCCCTAGGAGCTTGGAGCATAAATGATCATCTTCGCATAAGTGTCATAAGAAAGATGCTCAGCTGCCGCCGCTTTTTCGGTCTCGCTAATATTGGGGACCTTGAAAAGGGTAGTATCAAAACCGGAGTCGGCACTGCCGAAAACACCGCTATCTACCAGATCGTCGACAATGTCGGCAACTGATGTTGACTCAAAAGTAGCTCCGGCTGCAACCGCTGAGGCACAAACTGAAGCAAGACTCTGAGCATTGCGCTTTGCCTTACTGGCATTTGCCTGGCTAGTAATATTACCGATAGTCGGAACCGCAATTGCGGCAATAATGCCGATCACCGCGATTACCACGAGCATTTCAACAAGGCTGAATCCAGCCTTCACGTTTTTGACGAGGTTCGTCTTCATTTTATTATTGCTGTTTTTAATTTATTGGTTGTTTCTGCTCCCGATTATCACGGGATATATGGATATTATAGCAAATATAGAATTCATCAAGTTAAATTTATAATTTTTATAATTTAGAGAAAACCGAACAATCCGCACCCATGAAAAGGCATCAACTCATTTATTATTAATGCATTACAAAAATCCGCAGCACACTCAATTGAAACAGAGCAGCCCAAAATGCCCCCCTACCCCCTCGTTACTTGTTAAAAAATCTCCAATTCAGAAGAAGTTATGGGGAGCAAGCACCCGCAAGTGCGCGCGTACTCACTCCCCATCTTTGACCTCTGCTGTCAAAACGATTCAGCGCCTCTGGGTAACCGGCGGCTTCGGAGGCTTTGGCTTATCATCCGATCCTGGCAACATCACTTTACCCAGGCTGAAAATCGGGGAATAGATCGCGTAAATTAGAAACCCAACTAGTGCTCCCAAAACTAGAATGGTGATCGGCTCCAGCACCTTGTCCACTTGGTTAGCAATATTATCGAGTTCTTCCTCATAATCATCGGCAATTTCATCGAGCATCTCGGTGGCCGAACCGGTCTCAGCGGCTATTTCCATGATGCCACAAACGGTACGACCATCATCCCCCAGCCAATGAGACTCCATCAGGAAGCTTTCAGAAAGACTCAAGCCATCATTGATATGGTTGCGAACGCGTCCAAAAAATTCCTTATAATAAATATGCGGCGCGCTTGCTGCAGTGATTTTCAAACCCGTATTAATTCGAACACCGGACTCAAGGAGCAAAGCAAGACAGCGAAAACTGACTGCCGCGGCTGACTTCCTTACAATTCCGCCCAGCGTTGGGGTATTTGCGAATATCTTCTGAACCCTCGGAGTTTTAATGATCTTGCCCCAGTTTTTAAACAGCAACCACAGTCCACCAATTGGAATGAGTAGCATATATGGCTGGTTAATCAGTAGTGATGACAATTTCATCATCATCCTTGTCGCTCCAGGCAGTTTCGCCCCAAGATCGCCATAGAGCTTAGAAACGGCAGGGACCAGCGTATAGCTCATGGTGATAATTACTGCCACCCCCATCGTCAAAACGATGCCTGGGTAAATCATCCCTTTCTTGAGCTTCTTAATAATTCTTACCGTCTTCTTGGAAGACTTTCCAATCTGAGCAAAAATCTCAGGTAAGCGGCCGGATTCTTCACCTGCCTTAATCAGCGCGATAACTTCCGGACCGAATGCCTCGGGAAATCGCCCCAATGCGTCGCTAACCTTGTCTCCAAGAGAGATCTGGTGTGCAACCTCTGCAATAATTCCCCGGTAATACGGCGATTTCACCCGGTTTGCTTGAAGCTCAAAGCTCTTGATGGTTGAAATGTTCCTCTCCAGACAACGAGCCACACCCGCAAAAAGCGCAGCACGGTCTTCCATATTGCCCTTCTTCATTGTCAGTCGATGAACTTTCTCATCTGCTCCGACAATATTGGTCACCTTGGCGAGTTCATTAGCAGCCTTACCTGCCCCCATGATTGCCTTATCGTCAGTATCCGTATCAACAATGACGAGGCTTGTGCGGCCCGTATTCACATTGCAAAGTGCGACTTTCTTTAACATGATATTTTCCTTGTTTAAGGCACGATTAAGCTAATAGGCCTCTGCTTATAAACCACTGCGTGACTTTGGGCGCAGCGCGGTAATTACTGGCAGATTCCTCTTTGATTCGTCTCCTCCAGGTCCCCCCAACCATTTGCCTTCCTCCCAGTTCGCATTGGATTGGTTGGTATTAAAAACGATATCAAACTGAGCCCTGTCCATAACGCCGACGCCGTCCACCTCCATTTCCTCCTCACTGATGGTAATACTCAATAACACGGGATCTGGAGGAAGAATACGGACAATTTCATCAGGGCTCAGGCCCAGAGAATACAGTCGCGCCGCATTTTCACCAATCGCCACAGCTCTTGCAATACGGTGACCGGTTTCCTCTTGGGAAACCGTGGCAAGACTCAATGAAAGCGCTGCACCAATACCCAAGGCAACAATGCCACACGCAGCTAGCACCTCAACTAGGCTATAACCACGGCAGTTCCGATAAGATGGCGGCGTTTTGGCTGCCACCAATATAATGTTACTAAATTTCATAGTCAGTTGGCGTAACTCTCAATCCATGCTGTCCTTGGCATGAGGCTTTCAAGGACTCCTGCCTGGGTTTCACGGCGCAATTCAAGAATCTTGCTGATGCTGTTGCTCCACTTAAAATCACTGTCAGTGCGGATTCCCCCAACCAAAGTAACTGTTCCATTGGGCGAATTTCCAGCGACCAGCCTGCAGTTCTCAGCAATGAGCATCAACCTCCAGCTCGGGTTTTTATTCGCATCAGGAAAGTTCATGCGTACTTCGTTATCCGTGACCATATCGCGTTTAATGCCCAGCAACAGACGCCGGTTATTACTTCCTCTCAGGTTTAGGTTTCTCAGTGTTCTTCCCTGCCCCGGGGTCTGATGTATAATAATTTGTAGAGCCGCCTGAGAACTGGCTTGCGCAAAAGATACCGCATCATGTTGCCCATCCAGTGTGACCGTCCTGACATGGTTGCCGATCAACACCCCGGTTAAATGATTGTCACCAAGTGTTATATAAATATTTCCCGATCCATCACTCCTAGCACCCCGACCACTATCAAACTCCTTGTCCCCGGTAAGTATAATATGACTACCCTCGAGTAACCTTTTCTTCATAGACCATGGGACATCTGAACCGGGATCAATCACATCCAATCTCCCATCGTATGAATTACCATTAACTACCACGCCGGCCGTATTGGTAACCTGAGGGTAATTGGCAGGTGCAATCCACTCACCCTCAAGATTACGCAGTCTACCTGCCGTTGAAGAGCCTCTCCGGTTAAAAGTGATAAACCTGTTGCTTCTAAAACCACTATCTGCATCAACTGATAATTCGGATGACCAAATCAGTGTATTGCCAAACACTCGTATTTGCCCGCTTAGCTCAATGAAATCCGAAATTGTCGAGGGCGACTTGTGCATCACTATGAGGTCACCTGTTAATTGAGGAGCTCTGGACTTGAGTAGATATGACCTCGAATAGGTGTTTGGCATGCTCCCCGTAAGAGGGTCATTATCATGGTCAACATTGATTGTAACACTGACCGGTAATTCAACTTGATAGCCGTATCCATTTGCCAACCCAGTCATCACTTCACCAGTTGGTCTTACCAGTGAAGTCAACGGCACCATTCCCGAAGGCGTCAGGACTATAGTCGATGAGTCAGTCGGGATCTGGATACTACCGGTGGGACTGGCCACATTGCCAAGAACATTGCTGTAGATAAATTCCTCAGCAAGAGCTCTAGCGTTGACCTGGGAAATGCGGCGAACGGAACTCACCTCCATGCTTT
>CALCSP010000550.1 GCA_937893785.1 uncultured Verrucomicrobiales bacterium | reverse complement strand
CGCCGCCACAACCCTTGCCGCCCATGGCGCAAATGACAACCCTTCTGGCGTCAATGGTTACCAGTATCGTCTGCCACGCTTTCAGGAAGGAGCCCGGCTGCTTTTCATTGGCGACTCTATCACCGACATGAAATGGGGTCGCAACGAGAAGGACCGCAACCACTATCTGGGACACAGTTATGTCTATCTGCTCGCCTCACGCCTCGGGGTGGATATGCCGGAGGCGAAACTTGAATTCTTTAACCGGGGCATCAGCGGAAACAAGGTTTCTGACCTGAAAGCAAGGTGGCAAAAGGACGCCATTGACATGAAACCCGATCTGCTCAGTGTCCTCATTGGGGTCAATGACGTGACTCGGGGTGGCACCGTGGAACAATGGCAAGCAGATTACCGGTTGATCTTGGATGCCAGCCGGAAAGCCAAAGCAGATTTAGCACTGGTCTTACTGGACCCATTCGTTTTGCAATCAGGAAGATTAAAGAATGAAGATGCCTGGAAAAAATGGCGGGGTAAGGTGGATAAATACGGTGCGATCGTTGCGCAGTTGGCTAGGGACTATGATGCCATTCACGTAAAGACTCAGGAGATCTTTGATGCGGCGGCCAAGGCAGTGAGTCCTGAACAATGGATCTGGGATGGCGTGCATCCATTACCTCAAGGCCATGAATTGATAGCACGTAACTGGTTACAACAAGTAAGTGCCAGGTTTTCGAAATGAAGAAAGGTATTCCGATCCTCCTTGCTCTGGTATTGTTCATGCTGGGCACCTCGATTCACGCTAACGCCTTGCGTCCCAATATTGTGCTCATCTTTGTCGATGACATGGGTTACGGAGACCTTGGGTGCTATGGCAACAAGGAAAACAAGACGCCGAATATCAACCGGCTGGCTGCCGAAGGGCAACGCTGGACAAGCTTTTATGCCTCAGGAGCAGTCTGTGTGCCAAGTCGAACCGGCCTCATGACAGGTCGACACCCAGCACTATTTGCAGCCGGGAAAAACAATTTGGTCAAGGTCCGGAAAAAAATGATGGCTGCTATGCTTAAGGCACAGGGATACGCCACCGCAATCCTGGGCAAATGGCATCTGGCAGGATACCCGCAGGACTTCACTCAAAGCCCAATGCATCCCCTTGAATGCGGGTTTGATTATCATTTTGGCACACCGGGCAGCAATGATGTGCCGGCACCTCCCGGCAAGCGCCAAACCCGAAGTCTCTTTGATGCCTGCGATAAATTCACCTTCAGGGTGCCGCTTATCCGCGGGCGTGAAATGGTTGAGGTGCCGACCGATCAGGAGCTTCTCACCAAACGTTACACACAGGAAGCGGTGAAATGGATTGGCTCCAATAAGGGTAAACCGTTTTTCCTCTATCTGGCGCACAACATGCCACACGCACCGGTGTTTGCCTCTAAAGCTTTTCAAGGCAGGAGCAAGGGCGGTCGTTATGGCGACACCATTGAGGAGATTGACTGGTCAGTGGGGCAGATAATGAAGGCAATAAAGGATGCAAAAGTGGAGGAAAAAACACTCATCGTTTTCACCAGCGACAATGGGCCTTGGACGATGTTTGGCCCCCATGGAGGAACGGCAAAGCCTTTGCGCGGTGAAAAGGGCACCTCCTGGGAAGGAGGTTACCGGGTTCCGGGCATCTTCCGGTGGCCGGGTAAAATCAAGCCGGGCAAGATGGATGGCTTGGCAGCGAATCTTGATTTGTACGCCACCTTTGCAACCTTGAGTGGAGGCGATCAACCCAAAGGATTACCGGGATTTATTTCAAAAGATCTCTCAGGGGTTTTGTTGCAGGGCAAAGCCAGTCCACGCAAGAAGTGGTTTTATTCCAGTGGATCCATTGCCTTCCGCTCAGGTAACTACAAGATTCATCTGAGCACCAAGGAACGCTCATCCAACCCCGACACCCGCGCGCGACAACCGGTGGTTAAACATAATCCACCCTTACTCTACGATTTATCGACTGATATCGGTGAACAAAACAACATCGCCAGCAGTCATCCGGAAATTATTACGCGTTTACTCAAGGAAATGGACGAGTTTCGGGCCGCGCAGTAAACAGCAATCACCCACATCTCCTATTTTCATTGCTTCCCGCGGGCATCAGTAGTGATGCGCTCTACCTTTGTCTTTCATAAGCATTGACCCGTAAGCCGCTATGCGAAATGCTTAAGCAAAAATGAAAAGGCTTATTACACTGCTCGCCATCACCTTGCTTGTACCCGCAATCGCACCGGATGCCGTTGCCAAAGGGAAGCCAAATATCGTGCTCATCTTTATTGATGATATGGGCTGGGGTGACTTCTCCTGCTTCGGCAACAAGATGGCAGATACGCCGCACATTGACCGAATGGCAAAAGAAGGCATCCGCTTCGAACAGTTTTATGTCAATTCACCCATTTGCTCACCCTCGCGGACGGCCATTTCAACCGGACAATACCCCCAACGCTGGAGGATTACCTCCTACCTGAGCAATCGTGACCACAACCGGAAACGCGGCATGGCGCAATGGCTTGACCCCAAGGCTCCAATGCTCGCACGCTCTCTCAAGCAGGCCGGTTATGCCACCGGCCATTTCGGCAAGTGGCACATGGGAGGACAACGCAATGTGGACGATGCGCCGGAAATCAGTAGTTACGGCTTTGAAGAATCGCTGACCAATTTTGAGGGTATGGGCCCGAAGCTTCTTCCATTGACCCTTAAACCCGGACAGGATCCAGATAAACCCGGACGTATCTGGGCAGACGCGGAGCGCCTCGGCAAGGGTGTGCGCTGGATGCAACGCTCACAAATAACCGCTGGTTTTGTTGATGATGCGATCCCCTTCATTAGTCGGGCGAAAAAAGCCGGTAAACCCTTTTATATCAATCTCTGGCCTGATGATGTTCACAGCCCATTTTGGCCCCCGGTAGATCAGTGGGCAGATGGCAAACGCGGCCTTTACCATTCCGTGCTTCAGGAAATGGATCGCCAGCTCGGCAGACTTTTTACCCTGATTAGTAGTGATCCCGAATTGAAGGCAAACACTCTGGTGCTGATCTGCTCAGATAACGGCCCGGAAAAAGGGGCCGGTTCAGCAGGGCCTTTCCGCGGGTTCAAAACACACCTTTATGAGGGTGGCGTGCGCTCCTCACTGATCGCCTGGGGGCCTGGGCTGGTTCAAAAGCAAAACCACATAAACCGACGCTCGGTATTCTCAGCCGTTGATCTGGTACCCACTCTGCTGGACATAACCGGATCACCCCGGCCCAAGGGAATCAAATATGATGGGGAGTCATTGCCAACAACACTGCTGGGTAAAGCAGACAATTCTCGCAAGGCGGCCATTTATTTCCGCCGCCCCCCGGACCGGGACTCTTTTTACGGTGATAATGACTTGCCGGATTTAGCGGTCCGTGACGGAAAATGGAAATTTCTCTGTGAATATGACGGAAGTGAACCGGAGCTCTTCGACATGGAAACGGATCGCGGAGAGACCAAGAATATTGCAAGCAAACACCCCGAACTCGTCCACAAATTCACAAGGGCCTGTATTGCCTGGCACCAATCCCTACCCCCCGACAACGGCCCGCAACTTGCAACAGATGCCCGCAAACCGGCAAAGAAATGACGATAGCTGTTATAAGATTTAGGGCAACTGTGGTTGCCTTGGCTGCATTATTTTCCATCGCCGCATACCTGCCAGCCAAAGGCAGCCCTCATGACCTGCGTGCCGCCTTCAATGCACACTGCACAAAGTGCCATGG
>CALCSP010000549.1 GCA_937893785.1 uncultured Verrucomicrobiales bacterium | reverse complement strand
GAATGGAGCAAGCTTGGTTATATTCCCGACCCTGACAATGGCGGGGAAGATGCCAATGCTTACCTTGCACCTCTGATCAGGAAACTGAAGTCTGAAGAACCGTTCTTTGTGACCGGTTGTGCATGGCATGGCAGGGGAGATACCCGTGACGGTGGAGATAACCTGTGGGAAACTAGTGAACCACAGGGAACTGCACTTGAGGCAGGTGAAAACCATTATGCCGTGAACAAGTTGTCGGATTTCGGTCCGCGCTTTCCCGTTCTGGCATCTGGATTTACCAGTAATGTGGGAACCTATACTGATAAAAAGACAGATGTAGGAGGTGTCTGGGAAGGACTAGACGCCATTGTCATTTACGGCGATGGCAAAGGTGAGCAAGTGCAACTTGATGAGCAGTTCCGTTTCATGGAAGATAAAGGTGGCACCAAGATTGATGTCTTTGGCCAGGAAGAAGTAGAAATGGTCAACCCTACCCAAGGGTAAACAGGATCATTCAGTATTATCCAATAACTGTTCACAAACCGGATCCGCCTAAGGCGGGTCCGGTTTTTTTTTGTGAAGTTATTTACTTTTTACAACGCCCCAGCGATAGACCTTCAGACCATTGCGTAGAGAGGGAATGGCATTATCCTGGAAATCAGCGATTGCCTTGTTGCCCTCGATCCTGGATACATTGAGTCGGCTTAGAGCCTTTTCGGGATGCTCGGTGCGAACCAGTAACAGATCATCGACCTGCAGCAGATCCGCATTTTCAAGCTCGATGACACAGAAATGCCACTTGGCATCAATTGCACATATGCGCCCGGCATATTGGGCTGTTTTAGGCGCATCCTCCTTTGTTGCTAGCTCCGTTTGTACATTTGCTGCTTCTAGAACCTTGTCCGGAGTATTAGTATTAGTTACGGGTTGACTAGCTTGATGTTGGCTTTTTCCTGCCTGTTCAAGGGCATCCGTTTTCTTCGGCACCTGTATTTCGATAATACTTGGGCGGTTTTTTCGTCGGATGCGTGCCTGTTCCTGATACGCTTCCTTTAGAAAGTTATTTGTCGCTTGCTCTAGGAGGTCAAATAACGCCGCTCGTTCGGTGTTGACTGTGCTCGATTGATAGACTTTTAAGACTTCAGAATCAGTGACACGCAGTTTTTTTATCGAGAACTTTGAGAAGTCATCTTCTGAAACCATTCTGGCGATCAAGGCGTATTGAGCCTTGGTTTTTCCAGCCAACTGCTTGACGATTGCTTCGGGATTGCTCCTGTTCGAATTTTTCCCGTCATTGCCTGCCCGTTCAAGGTCATTTGATACCTGATCAACAATAGTGAACATCCCGCTTTGAAGGAGTTTTCCGGTGATGCTATCACAAAAAGAGCGCCCCAAGTCTGGGCGATTCACTCCATTGATGGTTACTTCTCCGGGTATTATCAGGATAGGTTGCTTAGGATTTGAAGGATTTTCTTTTGCTACCACTGAGGCAAGCAATGCGGTGAATGAAAAGGCGAGGATGAGGAGTCTTTTTTGCATGATCCTGTGAGAAAAGGTTGATCCGGTTTTTAGCACTTGGACATAGAATATATGTCCATTGCCTAGCTGTTCTTATGTTATTTTCTTCGCTCTTTATTTATTCACGTAAAGGGGATCAAAAATCATTCAGCGATCTTTAGTTGCGGATCGATATCGGAAACCGTCCGGAAACCGATCCAGTCTCGCCCTTTGAAACCTACTTCGGCAGTTTCCCCCGGGTCATTCAACCTCTGGCGAACGGTGAGGTCAGGCATGCCCTTGACCTCATTAAGAAAGCTCCCCCCACGAATGACAGGGATTTCCTCACCGAAAATTTCAGGGTGATCAATGAAACTGGCTGTCCACTCACTGACATTGCCCGCAAGGCATGATACACCTTCGGCACTTCTGTCACCGCTGACGCTGTCAACCGGGCGCCATGCCGAATAGTTTTTCCGGGATGACTGGAATCTTTCAAGATCAGGGGTATTTCCCCATGGATATAGATTGCCCTTTTTGCCCCGTCCTGCTTTTTCCCATTCTTGCTCAGTGGGCAGTCGTCTTCCTTTCCACTTTGCATATGCAAAAGCATCCCACCAGTCGATAAAAACGACTGGGCAGTTAAGGTCTACTAGGCGGCCTTCATAGCGTATGTTTTGGCTGGCGGCATTATAATATTCTTCCCAGTTTTCCGGCGTGTGGGTTTTTTTGTCTGCGGGCTGTTCGGGGTGATCATATTGGCTGCTTCCTGTTCCCTCGGTGGCAGTGATGAATTCCTGATAGTGCGCAATGGAGACTTCATAAGTATCAATCCAGAAAGTGGGTAGAGTGAGTTTCTCGCCTTTTTGATATTCAAATTCTCCCCCTGTGATTTTTGTCATCTGGTTGAGAATGCGTTTTTCTGACTCCTTGGTTTGATTCAGCGCAAAGAACAAGATGATCGAAAGCAGTGCTACCAAGGAGATGATTCCAGCTACAAGGAAGGATTTTTTAGAGCGTTTCTGAATCGGTTTTTCTGGTTCATAGGAAGTTGTCTGAGCAATTTCATCATCGCAGCGTGTCACCACTTCCTGCAA
This sequence comes from uncultured Verrucomicrobiales bacterium, assembly GCA_937893785.1. Taxonomy (GTDB): domain Bacteria; phylum Verrucomicrobiota; class Verrucomicrobiia; order Verrucomicrobiales; family DEV007; genus CACIUL01. The sequence goes on along the minus strand of CALCSP010000549.1, from coordinate 75 downwards.
GGAGGGCCAAGTCCAGGCGATTTCAGGGTTGCGCATTTCCACTAATAGGCGGTTGGCAATCACAGATTGTTCGGG
>CALCSP010000548.1 GCA_937893785.1 uncultured Verrucomicrobiales bacterium | reverse complement strand
TTTGCTCTGCTGTGGCATTTTGTGCCGTTTCATCTTTGCTTTCCTCAGTCATGGCCTGGATGTTTTTCGGGTCGATGCGCTGCATCATGTGTTTAAACTTGTTGATGGGGGATCCGGTAAGAGGGGTTTGCGCCTGATTCCATGAGTCAATAGGTTCGCCAAAAAGTTCCCCGGCTTTTTCCGCGATATCAGGGAGCACCGGTGCGAGATAGACGGCAAGTTGCCGAAAGAGATTAAGGGCAACACTGCAGACATCCTGAAGTTCCTGTGCCTTAGAGGGGTCTTTCCGCAATTCCCACGGAGCATTTTTCTCGACATAGGGGTTGGCTCTGTCTGCCAATTCGAGTATACGGCGCATTGCTGAGGAATAATCCCCAGCTTCGTAGTCTGCGGCAATGGCCTCACCTTCAGCAGCGGCGTGTGCAAAAAGCCCGCCATCATTAGGGTAACTTTCGGAGAGTCCACTCTTGGCAACAAATTTGGCGCTTCTGCTTGCCAGGTTGACGACTTTACCAACAAGATCAGTGTTTACCTTGGTCGTGAAGTCTTCTAGATTCAGGTCAATGTCTTCGACTTTGCTGGACAATCGGCTGGCGTAGTAGTAGCGCAATGCCTGCGGGTCCAAATGCTTTAGGTATGTTGAGGCACGAATAAAAGTGCCTTTGCTCTTTGCCATTTTTTCGCCACCGACCGTGAGAAAGCCATGGATGTGAACCCTTTTCGGCAGGGAGTAACCAGCAACATTCAGCATTGCGGGCCAGAAAAGAGTGTGAAAATACTGGATGTCCTTGCCGATGAAATGATGGATTTCCGTATCAGGGTCATGCCACCAGTGTTCGGGGTTTTCATTCTTGAGCGCGCACCATTCAAGAGTGGTGGCAATGTATCCGATAGGAGCATCAAACCAGACATACCAGTAGTTACCAGGGCTGTCAGGAATCTCGAACCCGAAGTAAGGTGCTGGACGTGAAACATCCCAGTCCTTCAGTTCCTCGTTCAGGAAGTAATTTTTAAGGTAGTTGGCACTTTCCCTTGGAAGGGTTCCGCTTTGTGTCCAATCATCAAGAAAACTGTGTAGCTTCTCGATCTGGACAAAGAGGTGTGATGCTGACCGTGATTCCGGGGTTGTTCCTGATAACGTGCTAACAGGATTGATGAGTTCGCTCGGAGAATATGTCTCGCCACAGACCGAGCAGTTGTCACCGGGTTGATCATTTGCCTGACAGTGAGGGCAGGTTCCGCGAACCATGCGGTCGGCGAGAAACATTCCTTTCTCAGTGTCGTAGAGTTGCTCGATGGTTTTCTCAACCACCATGCCAGCTTTGCGCAGAGCCTGCCAGAATTCTGCGCAAGTTGCACGGTTTGCTTCACTATTGGTGCTTCCGTAGTGGTCAAAGCGAATTGAGAATCCCTCAAAATCTCGCTGGTGAGCCTCAGACATCTCGGCGATCAATTCCATCTCGGTCCGATTTTCC
>CALCSP010000547.1 GCA_937893785.1 uncultured Verrucomicrobiales bacterium | reverse complement strand
TGTGGCCCTCAGATCTTTCTTATGAAGAAAGGGAAGAGCGGTTGCTGGAATTTTGTCGGGTCTCGGGCAAAGCTCTCATGGATTCGGATTTAAGTGGCCACCCAATGGAAATCGGCATTGATTTCATTTCCGAATTCTTGCCGAGGCTGAAAGCCGATGAGGGGGTGGAATGTGAAGAGGATGCCTCATTGCCGTATCTGGCCGCCCTGGTTGCATTTTCACCTTATGACATTGCTATCCATGACGCATTCGGGAACCTTCACGAACAAGGAGTGTTTTCCATGCTGGGTAAGGAGTGGCTAAACAGGGATCTTTCTTATTACTTGGAGCCAAGTGAGGTATTTAGGGGCAGTTACCCAGAGGAATATTTGGTAAGCGGGTCCGAGCGTATTCCGGTATGGCACCTAGTGGGAGGGCTTGATCCCCTAGAAGAATCATGTTTGCAGGGAGACGAGCCTGATGATGGTTATCCTGTCCTATTGAGAGACTGGATACGGAAAGACGGACTGAAGTGTTTGAAGGTAAAGCTTCGAGGAACTGACCTGAATTGGGATTATCAGAGGCTAGAACGTATCGGGCATATTGCTGCTCAGGAGGGGGTCGATTGGTTGTCTGCCGATTTTAACTGCACGGTTACCGATCCTTCTTATGTCAATGAGGTATTGGACCGTCTCCAAAGGGATGAGGCGGATACTTATTCAAGATTGCTATATGTTGAGCAACCGTTCCCTTATGACCTTTCTGCAAATCAGATTGATGTAACCTCCGTCAGTGCGCGCAAGCCACTATATATGGATGAAAGTGCTCATGACTGGAGTTATGTCAGTCTTGGGAGGTCATTGGGGTGGACGGGCGTTGCGCTCAAAACGTGCAAGACATTGAGTGGAGCTTTATTGAGCCTGTGCTGGGCGAGGCAACATGAGATGGGTTTGATGGTGCAGGATCTTACCAACCCGATGCTGGCCCAATTGCCTCATGTGCAACTGGCAAGCTATGCCGGAACCATTATGGGAGTGGAGAGTAATGGGATGCAATTCTATCCGGAAGCCTCACTTCCTGAGGCCAAAATACACCCAGGGTTGTTCAAGAGAGATAATGGACATCTTGACCTTTCTTCTCTTGGAAGTGCAGGGTTTGGCTATAGGGCGGGGGAGATTGAAAGAGACCTACCCTCGAGTATTCTTCTTTAGCCTAACTCTCAAAAAGGGTGTCGTCAGGAACAGGGACCAGCAGATAGTCTCCAATACGCAGGGAATTGCTGTTCGGTGGGAAATCGTTGAGAATCCTGAGTTCATTAGGGTTAGTGCCGAAAGAAATAGCAATGGAATGGAGAGTGTCACCCGGCTCGATCTGATAGAAACCATAACCGTCAGGAGCCACCATTTCACCTCCCTGTGTTGACTGAGGACGTGGAGGGGAAGACGGTTTTGGAGGCGTCGAATGCGTTTCGGTTTTAGCCACTAGTGGTGTTGTTGGCGTTGTGCTATCCGGTATGTCTAGCTTTTGGCCGATCCTGATCGCATTGGGATCAAGCAGGCGGTTTGCGATTGCGATTGATGTGGTGCTGACACCAAATTTACGGGCAATACTGCTTAATGTGTCTCCAACCCTTACTGTATGGGTCATTGCTGAACGCGTGGAAGGGGGATCACTGACTGGGATGGCTTTTGGGATCGCAGGAGATCCCTTCTGCCCAGGGATAAAGATTTCCTGCCCAGGATGCAGCGTGTTGGGATTGGTGATTTGATTTTCAGCAACGAGTCGGTCGACGCCAACTTTATATCGCCTTGAGATACTGCTGAGTGTTTCTCCGGCAACGACAAGGTGACTGATGCCTTTGACCTTGGTAGTGGCGACTGCAGCATTGTTATTCGATCTCTTTGTATAACCGATGTGTTGTTTGATGGACTGTACATCGCCCTCAAGTTTACCAACTTTTCCTGCCGTGTTTTGCAGCGTGCCTTCGACAACATTCATTCTGGAGTGAAGGTCAGCACTTGCCCCATAGCGGTTTTGAGCAACCGAAAGGTGCGAGGAGATGGCAAAAATGATGCTAACCAAAATGATCAGTTTTTTTGTAAAAAGAGAGTTTTGTGACAAAAACATTTCTAAAATTTAAAATTTTTATTGGTTAACTCAAGTTAAAAATGTGCATAAGTTAGCTTTTTGCCCTCGATTGAGGCATAATTCAGGGTCAAATGTTGCGAATTTTCCGATTTTTGCTCCAGCTGCCTCTTTTTATTGGTGGGGTGTTCCTGCTGATCGTCTCTCTAGTTTATATGGCTGAGGTTTCCGGGGTGCTGGCCAGCAAGCACAACTTGAAAGCTTTGGCCAAGAAGTTTGTCTTGCCGGATTCCGCTTCAAACCGATCGCCTAAGGTTCGCAAGTTTATTCGCCCTCGTGCAGTTGTCGTTCTTGATGCAGGTCATGGCGGGCGCGATGGAGGCACGGTGGCCGGGAAATCACCAGAGAAGGATTTGAACATGAAGGTTGTTCACCTTGTTGCTGAGCATTTGAGGGCACAAAGAGTTCGTGTGGTGTTTACCCGACAGGGGGATAACTGGAGAAGTTTGCGCCACCGCGTTGATATTGCCAACGAATATCCTACTGCACTATTTGTCAGTATTCATCACAACGCATCGACCAGTGCCAAGCCTGAAGGGATTGAAACATATTATACGCACGACAAGCCAACTTCCGTTGTTTCCCGGCAAAGAACAATTTTTGATGTCGAATCGGATGCGCAATTTATCGACCGCCGCGGTGAGTTGCTTGCACATGACATACAGTCTGCTTCATGCAGAATGACTCAGGCTGTTGATCGTGGGATCAAGAGCGGCGCCATGGTGCTGACTCGGCTGGTTTCCTGTCCTGCCGTATTGGTTGAGTGCGGGTTTCTTAGCAACACGCGCGAGCGGGAAAGATTGCAGGATGCGGATTACCGCAAGAAATTAAGTATAGGGATATCCCGTGGGATACTGGCTTTTCTGGGAAAAGTTGAGCGCGACCGTTTTTATGGTGTCGAGGTTCCAGAGAGGGGCTTGCCTTTTGAAGAGGTGATTCCGGGAGGCGAGCTATCCGGGAATCAACT
>CALCSP010000546.1 GCA_937893785.1 uncultured Verrucomicrobiales bacterium | reverse complement strand
CTGTCTTCGAGGGCTTGGATGAGGTTATTGGCAGATTTTGTGGCAAATTTATCGAGTTGCAGGAGTTGCTCGGTGGTGAGGTCGTCGCGGTTAAAATCGACGCCGGCGTAGCCATTTACCTGCAGGTCGAAGGTTTTCACAGTGGCAGGGATACGGGTTTCCCTTTTCGAGATGATTGGAGGGCTGCCCATCCGATCTCTGCTGTGGGTGCCGAGTTCTCAAAGCTCAGGAAAGATTGTTTCCCGGTCTGAATACAATTGATGAAATGTTCCACGCAGGCTCCCGTCTGGTGTTCCATAACGTCACCGCTGTCAGGGGTGGTCGTTTTCTCTGGCCACCTGTATGCCGGTGGGCAGCGTTCAGGGTCAAGTGGGTGAACCCATTGACCTTCTGTGGAGGTATTGGACCACAGTCTGATCTTATTGGGGCGGTCAAGGTAGCTGTCAAATATGAGTCCACCCTCGGTGCCGTGTATATTATGATAAGCATCGTAACCGTTTGCTTGGTCAACATTGCCAAAGCAGAATCCGGTGGCTCCATTGCTGAAGCTGATCTGAATATTGTAGATGGCCGGGACCTCAAATCCCCTAGTGCTGTTTTCGTTACAAGTTGCAAAAACAGATACAGGGTAACTTTCATTGGCAGCCATGACATTAAGCATTACAGAAAGGGCATGGATGATTCCCATCCCGATGGCGTCGCCCATGACTTCTTCTGAAAGTTTCCATGCTTTGTCTCCAGCGATATTGATTGGATGGCGGTAATTGACCTGAATCTGTGTAATGGTGCCGAAATCACCGCCTTTGACCATATTTACAATGCGCTCCTCCATGGTGTCGAAGTTCATTAAGTAATTCACATAAGTGATTAATTCGGGCTTTGCCTTTGCAAGTTGAAGTTGCTTCAGAAAATCCTCATAAGTGGTGGCGCAGGGTTTTTCACAAAACACATGTTTGCCGGCTTCCATTGCCGCCAAGGACTGAGGACCGTGTGAGGAGTTCGGACTGCACAGAAATACCGCATTTACTTCAGGATTGGCCAGCATAGAGTCGAAATCCGGCGTGTGGATCTGGCTATCAAGGCCAAGTGCTTCGAGTGCCTGCTCAGCATTCTTCGCAGAGCGTTGATGAAGGGCAGCAATGTGACAATCGCTACGCTCGATGATTCTTTGCATGAGAGTTGCTCCCATCCAGCCTGCGCCGACAAAACCTATTCCAATGTCTGATTTTTTTTCCACTTCACATTAGGATGGGGCAATCTTGGCAGGAATATCAAGCGAAACGACTCGTAATCCGGTCCCATATGGGGCATTATATAGAATATGTTGAGAACAATTTGTTTTTCCTACCTGCTACTTCTTAGCAACGCGATTGCTGATATTACTCATGGCCCGGTCCTTGGGCGTCCGGGTGCTGATACCATGACGGTATGGGCCAGAACACGCTTGCCTGGAGAGACTCTGCAGGTGCGATATGGTGTTGATCCCGGCCAACTCAATGAGCTCTCGCAGGTGACAACGACTTTACTCGAAGATGACTGCACGGGGCTGGTAAAGTTGACGGGGTTACAGCCATCAACGCGATACTTTTATGAGGTTTTTTGCTCTAGCGGGGATCATCCTCCCCAGGGTAGCTTCATGACTTTACCTTCGTCGGAGTCTGTGACCAATGAGCAGTACAATCCCGATGGACTCTTTAATTTCGCTTTTGAATTTGCCTGCGGTAATAATCGTTCACCCAAAAATGGGGCAGGACCTTCTCTACCGGCTTTTGATCAGCTGAACTCCAAGGTGAGGGATCGCGTGCATTTTGCGATTCTTAACGGTGATTGGTTGTATGAGGCCCGACGGGATTATCCGGCTAGCGCATGGATGCATCAAGTAGGGGCTAGTGACCCACCACGCATTGTTGAATTGGCTTCTGGGATTACTGGCATCTGGGAGAATTACAAATTTTACTGGGAGAAGGGTGAAAACCTAAGAAGGTGGCATCGCCATGTCCCTTCTTTTTTTACCTATGATGATCATGAGGCGCTCAATGATATTTATGGCACTGGAGAAATTGGTTTCCGCAACCGACGTGCAGTTGTGCGTGATATCGCTGTCCGTGCATGGGACGATTATCTGGCGTGGGCAAATCCTACCGAGTTCTCTCAGCCAGCGCATTTTGGCAGGGGGGCGCTGAAAGCCGGTAGTGACATACTTATTGATCCGGATGCTAATTTTACAGCGTTGAAGCTTGATGAGATGGCGAATCTGCACATTCACTGGGGTGGTCAGGCAGGTGTTATCCTCGAGCCTGAACCTGATCCGTCAACCGGAGACCCTAATCATGGAGTCTATGAGATTGTTGAGGTTTTGGATCAGGGAAGGTTGAGAATCCGGCCGCCCGCAAAAAGCAACGGGCAATGTGTATACTCAATTGGCAAACGGTGTTATGGCAGTTTCGAGGTTGGAAACTGTGAGTTTTTTCTTCTCGATACCCGTTCACACCGTGATTTGCATGATGTTGATCAGCCGGCAAAGCCTGGTGTTTCGATGATTGGAAAGTCTCAACGTGAATGGCTGATCAAGTCGATGACAGCTAGTAAGGCAGACTTCCTATTTGTGGTTTCCTCTGTGAATTTCATGGTTCCTCATGTGGGGTCAGGTGGAGGAAAAGATGTCAATAAAGTGGTCAAGAAGGATGATGCCTGGACAGTGTTTTTGGATGAGCGTGAGATGCTTATCGATTTCTGGGATAAGCTCAAGAAACGGGTTTTTGTGCTTACCGGCGATTTACACAACAGTTTCGCTATCAAGGTAACCGACAATGTCTGGGAGTTTGCTTCAGGGCCTCACAATTCAGTCAATCACCGGCCTAGGGAGGATGAGGGTGATCGCCCGGCTAACGGGCATTTCAAGTATGGTCCGCGAGCTTGTGATATTCGCTGGTCAACTTATGTATTGAGTGATATTCCACGGGGAAACCGAATTTTTCCTCATTATTGCGTGGTACAGGTCAATAATGTATTCAATAACCCGATTGAGCGTGGAGGGGAACGCTGGGTGGCGTTTCCAAAACCTCACGTCATGTTCCAGTTTTATGATGGATTGAGTGGAGATTTGCGTTACTGCGAAACCATTCACGCGCGTTAGATCTTTTCCTAAAGTTCATTAGGAGTATTATTGCTTCTTTAAAAGTCCTGCTGCTGCGCGATCAAGGAAAAGATGGCAGTTTCCGTGCTGCTGAAGTGCTGAAGCGGGGCAGTTATCAGTGATAGGTCCCTCAACAGTGTCCCTGACTGCCTCGGATTTGCGTGCGTCCGGTACCGAACAGATAATGGTGGTGCTTCTCAGGATCTGATTCACTGACATTGAGATTGCTTGTTTGGGAACTTTAGTGAAATCAGCAAACCAACCCTCGCCAAGTTGCTGGTTTCTGCAGGCTTCATCAAGGTTGACTATGAGGTAAGGGGTCGAAGTTTCAAAGTCGGCAGGAGGATCATTGAAGGCAATGTGGGCGTTTTCACCAATGCCGATGAAGGCAACATCAATGGGGTGATGGTTGATGATATGACCCAGTCGTTCACATTCTGCTCCAGGATCTTTTTCTGCGTCAATAAAGTGGAATGCTTTCATTGGCACTGGCAACTTGGACACGAACCGTTGCCAAAGATAGCGACGAAAGGAGGCGGGGTGTTCGACGGACATCCCGATGTATTCATCAAGGTGAAAGCCAGTGACCTCGGACCAATCTATCCCGGGTTCATCAACAAGGGCGGCGAGCATATCAAACTGGGAGGCACCCGTTGCCACGATGATGTTTGCATGTCCCTGCCTTGTGATGGATTCTCGTATTGCCCTGGCGCCTAACGCAGCAGCTCGGGATCCAAGGCATTTGCAGTCCTCTGAGATGTTAATTTCCATGGATGTTGCTCAATTTTAATTTCTGATTCTTATCATGTCCTTTGTGTAGGTAATTTGCAAACCTCGCATGCTATGCGAGAAGGTAGGGTCATGAAGGCAGGAGGTAACATCGTAAATGATACCAAAGGACTGGCCCTGCCTGAAGGACGGCGAGTGGGCCAGCCTGGGCATGCCCTCGCAAGGGAATATCTTGTGGGGCGATTGAAAGAAATAGGACTGGAGCCTTTCAGTGGCAATAGCTTTGAACTTCCTTTCATTGGAAATGGACAGTCATTCTGCAATCTGGCGGCTCGATTGCCCGGTAGAAATCCAGGCCTGCCCCCGGTTTTGATTGGAGCGCATTATGACTCTGTCATTGATGCACCCTGTGCGGATGATAACGCGACAGCGGTGGCCGTTGTGTTGGCGGCAGCTGAGCACTTTGCAGGAACAAAGTTGGAGAGGGATCTTATTATTGTATTGTTTGATTCAGAGGAGCCTCCTTATTTCCAGACACCGTTGATGGGGTCGACTCGATTTTATGAGGATCATTGCGCGGGCATCCGCTTTGCTTGTGTGTTGATTATGGACCTTATTGGTCATGATGTGGAGATTCAGCATGAAGCGGCAAGGTATATGCCCACTTTAAAGAGGTTGGTCTTCGTGCTTGGCGCGGAGAGCGACGAGGCACTTCCGGGGGTTGTTGAATGGGCTGGCTCGCAGGCAAGGGGACTCAAGGTTTTTCCGACATTAAACCGCTACGTGGGAGACATGTCCGATCACCATGCATTCAGGTTAGGTGGACAACCTTTCCTGTTCTTAAGCTGTGGTCAGGGCAGGCATTATCACCTGCCCAGTGATGATCTTGCTTGGATCAATTTTGATAAGGTTAAGCATGTCTTTGCACTGGTTGTCGACTTGATCCAGTGCCTCGATTCGACACAAATATCCTACACGCAATCTGACCCGGTGGAGTTTGAGATAAGGATGATCAGGCGTCTGATCGGGCCGGCCTTTCCGCTCTTCTTGAAGTTGTTGGGATTGAGGAGTTTGACTTCCCGGTCAGATCTCGACGCTCTGGCACAGTTGCTAAGCCAGGAGTTAGGCCGCAGTCAGCAACCAAAGTAATGGCAATCAAGGATTGCGCGCGGCATCTAGCATTTCCTCGATCATGCTGTTTACAGGAACTCCATTTATCCGGTAACCACGGTCGGTGGTCAGCAGGTCATATGAGCGTTGTACTCCACCATATTTTTCTACGTTGGTCACTCGAGAACCGAACAGATTATTGCCAGCTTCAATATCCATGGCCTTAATGCCGGCAATGCGGTGTCGATCACAAAGGTTTACTACCGCTCCATTCTCAAAAGTAATTTTGCGAAATCGCTCTGGAATGGGGTTCTCCGCATAGCAATGCTTTTGCAGCACAGAAACCGTTTTGCCGTCATATCCAATGACATGCTCGCCAGCTTGAAGGGACTCTATTGGACGTGGTCCTTCAGGAGTGTCAATCTGAGTGCCCTCGGGGATACAGCTAAAAATAGCTTTAATGGTTCCATATCTTACCGCTGCATTGGCAATGCCTGTAATTCTTTTGCAACTCGAAGAAAGAATGCACGAAATGACGATAGAGGTGACTAGAGCAAGGCGGATGATCATACGAAATGGGTTGTTTTGAATTTTGAAGTAAAATAACTGCTTTTCCACTGTTGTCAGGGGCTATCCTCGATAATTATATGCAAATAATGATGGCACTTTGTTCAGCCCGTCATGTGCTACTTATTTGTTGATCATTCGCACCGAAGAATTGCATTCTCTGCATAGAGGGTCCTATAGTTCATTCTCATGAACTATCACCTGTTGGCGATATGCATTGCTCTCGCTACTTACATGATGTCAAAACCTATTGAATTACTAGCTTCTCCGGAGGGGGAATTGGACCAGAGGCTTCTTGAGGAAATTCGCAAGAATTACCGGATGGATGATATAGATCGCGCCCGTTTCAATGCTGTTAGCAACACTG
>CALCSP010000545.1 GCA_937893785.1 uncultured Verrucomicrobiales bacterium | reverse complement strand
GGGCGAGGGTGGTAAAAATAATTATTCTGAGCTTCATGATATTGAAATATTCGATTGATCTTTGCCTAATAACCATGCCCTTGTCGAGCATGAGTTTGAGCCTTTTAATTGGTAAAGGAATGAAAGCGACTAAAGAAAACGAAGGGCTCCATAATTCGAACCCATTGCCTTACAGAAATCTAGGAGTCAAGCCGTTGCGCTCCTGAGCTAAATCAGGCGAAAAGCTCATTCACTGCTGCCGCCTTTACCAGTTCTCTTGGCTGATTGAGGTGGTTGTAGACAATAGTTTCCGGGTCGATACCGAATGCGTGGTAGATAGTGGCAAGCAATTCCCCGGGATGCACCGGATCTTCAACCGGAGCAGAACCGGTCTTGTCGGATTTGCCATGCACATAACCCCGCTTGATGCCTGCACCAGCGACAAGGCCTGTATAACAGTAGGGCCAATGGTCACGGCCATCGGCACTGTTGCCATTTCCTGAGGTGCTGACACCTTTTTGCGGGCTACGGCCAAATTCACCAATTGCTACCACCATTGTGTCTTCGAGCATGCCACGATCGTCGAGATCGGATATCAGGCCAGAGAGAGCTTTATCAAGCATGGGGCCGGACTGATTTTTCATTCGTTTTGTCAGGTCCTTGTGGTGATCCCATGAGTGGTTATCGGAATTGGCAACTTTAGGCCAAATGACTTCGACAACACGTGTACCCGCCTCAACCAAACGTCGTGCCAGCAGGCAGCTGTCTCCAAATGAGGTGTTTCCGTAGCTTTCTCGGAGTTTGAGGGGTTCCCGCTCAAGGGCGAAGGCGTCACGGGCCTTTCCTGAAATAATCAGGTTGAGAGCCTGGTCATAATATTCATTCAGCTTGTAGTCCTTGACGGCGTTTTCCACCTTGTTCATTTTCTTGGCAATTGTTTCACGCAGTGATGCGCGACGCTTAAGCCGTGCAGAGAAAACATCTGGACGTAACTGCAGATCATCAATTTTGATGCGCGTCATCTTTTCCATGTCCATGTCACCCCCGCTTGGGTAAAGCGTGTAGGGATCATATGCTTTACCAAGAAATCCTGCAGTTCCTCCCTTGCCGACCACGTTTGATTCCTGCAACGGGCGGGGCATCATCACGAAGGGTAGCATTGGTTCTGTCTGGGGCTTAAGCCGGATCAGGTTGGAGCCGAAGTTTGGAAAGTCCTTCGGGGAGGGTGGTTCAAGTTGACCGGAAGGGGAAACTTTGTCGGTTGTGTAGCCGGTCATCATCTGGTAGATGGCGGCGGTATGGTTGAACAGCCCGTTGGGCTCATAGCTCATGGATCGAATCAGCGTGAACTTGTCATTGAGCTTTGCTAGTTCGGGAAGAATTTCGGTGAAGTGAACGCCGGGAATCTTGGTGGGGATGGTGTTGAAGGCGGAGCGAACGTTGTCAGGTACGTCTTTCTTCGGATCCCAAAGGTCAATATGGCTGGGGCCTCCCTGCAGGTAGAGCATGATGATCGACTTTGCCTTGCCTCCACTGGTTGGGGCACTGGCTTTAGCCTTAAGCTCAAGCATGGATGCGAGGTTTAAGCCTAGGATCCCCGAACCGCCTACCCTCAGGAAGTCACGACGGGATGGTGCGAGGTTTTTATCACAAAGGTCTTTACCGGGATCGCCTAAAATTCGAAACATAGCTGATATTGATCGGTTTATAAGTATCTTAGTGTAAGAATAAGGCGGATGAGGGACTGTGTAAATAACGGATTTAAGGGAGGTAATATTGGTTATACGGTGATTTTCAATAGCTTGCGCGACTGGATAACCTTAAGGTAACCTTATTTGCTTGATACTGTTGCATAAGATGATCACGCGGCTCCGATTCCCATTCTTTCTGCTCTTCACTATTGTTTTTCATGCTGCTGCCATCGGACAGGGGCGCGACCTTGGACGTGAGAGCGATGAAAATATGCCTCAAGTGGGCAGCCTGATTCCTGATATTACAGTCGTGGACTCTCAGGGCCGGGAATTTCC
>CALCSP010000544.1 GCA_937893785.1 uncultured Verrucomicrobiales bacterium | reverse complement strand
TTCCCAGATTTCCCCAACCATTACGCAAAAAGGCAGAGGATGCCATTTATCGGCTTGAAAATCCGGATGATGATCATTCCCTCCAGGACCGCTATCGTGACGTATTAGCCATCCTTTCCGCTTCAATCGCTTTTGATAATACCATCACGGTTACACGGGAAATCCGTGAGGTGGAGGGCGAAAGAATCGCGCTTGAGACAATCTATATGGGACTGAGCAGAGCATGGTATGTGGGACGCGGAAACACTATCGCCGGTCACGGCAAGGCAACCCAAGAAGGATGGGAGTGGCAGCCGGATAATTCTATTTCCGGACAAGTCAGGCAGGCCATTGACATTTACCGAAAAGAAAGCTCCCCGGCTTACGTGAAATTGCCGTTTTAAATAGACGCTATCCATTCTATTCATGCGCCAACTTTTCATCATTCTTGCCATCATTGCCCCGCTGCTGTTCACGGGTCAAGCAGTAGCGCAGGACAATCCTGCCCCGGCAGCAACTTACAAGGCTGCACTTCAGGCAATCGATAAAGATCTGGCTAATGAATTGGAATTGCTTTCCCAGCTGCGTCTCAAGATTGCCAGTGAAAGGCCTAATCTCTCAACGGCTACAGAAAAAATTGCCGCCGAACTACGCGAGAAACGGCGCCAGTCACAATTAGCTGCACAGGAGCGTGACGCACTGGTGCACTCACTTGGAAAACTGGACAGTGAGGTGGCCACATGGCGGGACGAGCGCAATTATATCGACAATCTTCTGACTGACTTCAGGCGAGGATTTGAGGGCCAGATCAGCACTGCCGCAGCGCACGAAATAAGAAGCCTGCTGCTGGCATCAGACAAAGGTGGAGATGATGGGCTTAATGCACAGGTCAAACTTCTTAAGACCGCAATCCTGCGCATGGCAAAAAGCGATCAACCAAGAGTCTTTCCCGGAGAAGCACTCGACAGCGAAGGTGTCGCACACGCGGGAACGTTTGTTGAAATCGGTCCCGTTGCCTGGTTCATGGAGAATAACGGTAAACTCTCAGGACTAATCAACGAAAATGACCAACTACAACCCCAGGTGATTGCCGAGATTGCGACCCAAGCAGACATCAGCGCACTTGCAGAAGGCAAGGCCGCTTCCGCTGCCTTCGATCCATCAATGGGAGCAGCCCGTATCCTTGATGAAGTAGACTCTTCCCCAATTGAGCACATCCAGAAAGGCGGATTCTGGATTTACCCCATTCTTCTCCTTGCCCTGATTGCCACACTGGCGGCGTTGATGAAATGGCTGCAACTTCTGCGAATCAAGCCAATCAAAACCGCCTTGATTCGCAAAGTATTGCAACAAGTCCAAAACAATCAGCCAAAGGAAGCGCTTGCCGGGTTGAAAAAAATCCGACATCCGGCTGGGAGAGTTCTTCGACGGGCAATCAAGATGGGGTCCAGCTCTGCCGATGACGTCGAAGAAGCCCTCTACGAGGAATACCTCAAGGTCATGCCCCCCCTGGAGCGGGGGCTACCGCTTATTGCAATTGCATCCGCCACGGCTCCACTGCTGGGACTGCTCGGCACGGTTACCGGCATGATCCACACCTTCAGCCTGATTAATATCTTTGGTACTGGTGATGCCAAGTCGCTCTCCTCAGGCATTGCCGAGGCACTGGTGACCACGGAATTCGGGCTTATCGTCGCCATCCCCGCCCTGATACTGCACGCACTGCTTTCCCGCAAGGTAAGCGGTATCCGCACAGCCACAGAAATGGCAAGTATCGCTTATGTAAACGGCCTAAAGGCCAAGGCCACCGAATAAAGATTTACTGGATATGGTCGACGATTTCACGATCGCCCTAGGCGAACTTGCAACAGACGGCGGCTGGGTCTTCTGGGCCTTGATCGGCCTGGCTTTTGGAATCGGTTTTTCTCTGCTATCTATTGGTTATTTCCTGAGAAATCCGAATGCCCCGCACTTGAGCCAAACCCAGTGGCGCCAGTTACTTGCACAACCTGCGAACAATCAGATTTTACTGAACAATCTACACAATCAGTTAAGTGACCAACAAAGAGCAGGTCAAATCCTAGAAATCGAACAAGGGCTATTCTCCGTCATCAAACGACGGATAACCTTCGCATTTATCTTAATTAGCACAGCCCCCCTAATTGGGCTATTAGGCACAGTTACAGGTATGACTAGTACTTTTGACGGAATGGCAAGAAATTCATCCATGACTCAAGTCGATGTAATTTCAAAGGGGATATCCGAAGCCCTGATCACCACTCAGACAGGGTTGGTCATCTGTATTCCTTCCTTTATTATCTGCTTCGTCCTGTGGATCCAATATCGGCAAATGCGTGACAGTTTCCGTACTATTGAAGCATCCCTGAAGACCAACAACTAAGCATATGCCCAAGGGCTTCCAGAGACAACGTGCCAACCAAGGTGAGGCAAGTGGCGAGATTAATATCTCACCGCTCATCGACGTTGTTTTCATCCTGTTAATCTTCTTTATCGTCACAACCGTCTTCGTTGATGAAACCGGTGTCAAAGTGGACAAACCGAGAGCCGCCAGCCAGCAGGACATTGAAAAAGAAAGTATCCTGATAGGCATCACGGCAGAGGGAGGGGTATATTATGGGGGGAGAGAAATCGGAGTTGGTGGTGTTCGTGCGGTCATCAACCGACTGCAACAGGAACAGCAAAGGCCGGTGGTGATACAGGCTGACAGGGAAACGGATACTGAAACAACAATTGAGGTGCTTGATGAAGCCAAGATTGGCGGGGCACAAACCGTCTTTGTCTCCACGGTTAGCGCAGATTAGATGAAAGGGGCAATGACAGATAATTCACGCGGTATTGCCAACACCGGGATACTCATCAGGTTCGGGGGAGCGATCGGACTAACCATAATGCTTCTAGTGTTCCTAACCGCAATGAAATTGCTCAATGCCAATCGCATTGCCGAGCAAACACTGCGCCCCGTGGAGAGCATAAAAGAGATTGCTTCCCCTCCGCCTCCTCCCCCGCCTGTCCTTCAGCGGCAACAACCACCCCCACCCCCAATGAAGCTGTTGCCAAAGCTTCAATTGCAACTCGAGAATCTATCACCGCCAATTCTGGCTGACCTAAGCCCGGACATCAACCTGTCGATGCTGACACCAGATTTCGAGACCGAGGCTCAAGCACAACCCATTGACACCGCACTGCAGCAACCGGCAGCTTTGGCAACGGGACCTCCCAGAACCATACCTACTGCCGCCTCCTACTCTGCCGGTGAACTGGACTCCAGGCCCCGGCTCCTCAACAATCCTTCTCCAGGATATCCCAGAAGCCTTTTACGCCGCGGTATCAGGGAAGGAAAAGTGGTTCTTGAGGCTGCCATATCGACCACTGGAAATGTCACCATCAAACGTGTCATCTCCAGCTCTGATCCTGAGTTTACTAGAATGGCCCGTTCATTTGCCACGCGTTCCCAGTTCACCGTACCGAAGAAAAACGGCCGCCCAGTCACTGCCATTTACCGTTGGCCACTCATCCTAAGGCCATGACTTTAAATCAATCAATCATCTGCCTTTTATTCCTTGGCATTACCGCAAACGCGGCTCCAATGCCAATCGCCCCCCGGTGGGAAAGTAGCCAGTTCCGCAGAGTTTTTACGGCTAGTTACGGAATTGACTCACGTATCGAGCCACGCGTGAATATCGAGGAAAAGACGGTGCTGGAAAAAGTGGCGGAAAAAATGGCTGCAGGAAAACGCACTGATGCCGTTGAATTACTCAAGGGAAATCCCCTCCTCAACGGAAGTGCCGTCATGCTCTTCAACCTTGCCAACCTGCTCTTTGAACAGGAAAATCGGGAAGCGTCGGTATTGCACTTCCGTAAAGCAATTGAATTATACCCGAATTTTCGTGATGCCCACCGTAACCTTGCCGTTGCTCTTGTGCAGGGAGAAAATATCAGGGAAGCAGAACCGCATCTGCGCCGCTCCCTTGAGCTTGGTGCCCAGGATGGCTTGACCCTAGGACTGCTCGGGTATTGCCATGAGAGTGCTAGCCGCCCACAAGCTGCTCTCCAGGCATACCGTAGCGCAACACTCACTATGCCTGATGAATTTCAGTGGCGTCTTGGGCAAGGTCGGATGTTAATTGAACTTGGAGAACTTAATAGTGCTGCCGCGCTACTGGATGAACTACTTCAGAAATCCCCTCAACAACCGGCCATATGGAGCCATCTTGCCAATGTACGCCTGCAACAAGGTAAGCCCTTACTGGCAATCGCCGACCTTGAAGTGGCCAGACGCCTCGGCAGCCTTGATTCAGGCACCGCCCTTTCCCTAGGACACCTTTTCCTCAACCAATCCCTCTACCAGCGTGCCATGGATTGCTATCAAGATGCCCTCAAAGCAAACCCGCCGGCGCCCATTACCAAGGCAATAGATGCCATTGATTACCTGTTGCGGGCGCAGCGTTGGCATGATGCCGGCAACCTTGCACAAACCATAGGAAGCGTTACCGGCTACCAAGAGCAGCTTACAGGGAATGCCAAGGCTACACGACGCTTAGAGCGAGCAAAGGCGTTCATTGAGTTTCATAAGGACAATAGCGAGGAGAATGCCAAGCGAATTGCCGCGATTGTGGAAAAGAACCCACTCGATGCCCTTGCTCTGCTTTTGCTAGCTGACTTTCACCTGGCCAATAAACGCCAAGAGCACGCACTGATGTATCTTGAGCAAGCCGCCGCCGTCAAGGAATACAAGGTCGAGGCACTGCGCAAACAGGGAGAAATTCTTGTGCAAAGAGGCGACTACACCAAGGCACTTTCTTTACTCACGGAAGCCCAGCAACTGGCTCCGGATGAAAACTTAAGCAAATACATCACAACACTGAAGAAACTGGCAGGCACACTTGACCGGGAATAATTTTTTTCCTTACAGACCAGCCTGTGATCAGTGAAACTGGGCACTGATTCTCTCCCTAAAACCTGTCGCACTTGCGTGGCAGGCATCTTGCAATCATAATGACTACGTCATGAGATTAATATTCATGCCCTTTCTACTACTTACGCTGGCAGGCAGCCAGGCTGAAGAGGAGCAAGGGCGGGATAGCCGCCCGATCAAGCCTATATCACTTATCAATGGCAACGACCTCAGCCAGTGGCAGGCGCTGGGATCAGCCAGGTGGCAGGCAAAAGAGGGTGTCCTGATTGGTGGACAGGATGGAGACCCAAAACGTAGTGGCATTCTCATCACGAAGGACACTTTCGGTGACTTTGACCTGAGTCTGGAATTCAAGATCGATGAACACGGAAAATATAACAGCGGTATCTATTTCAGGAGAGCCAAGATCAAGCCTCTTGGCAATCCCTACCAGTTGAACATTGGGCGCGGCGTTGCTGGCGAACCAATAGGACTCCACATGAATAAGTGGCTGGATAAGGGGGATGAAAAGGACATGATACGTAAACCACTACAATGGAACACGATTCGCCTACTTGTAATTGGTTCTCATATCCAGGCATGGCTGAATGGAAAGCAAATTGTTAATTACACTGACCCGATGCCCAGGCCCGACCTCAAGGATCCCGGAACCATTGGGCTGCAGACTTATGGTGCGGAAGGTCATGCAGGATGGGTAAAATTCCGAAACATTCGAATCCAGAGACTCAAGCATGCCAAAGTCGAGAAAGATTCCTGATCCGGCTAACAGGGTACTCGCTCTATTTGCCATTCTCCTGACCGCTGCGCTCTGCTGTGACGTGAGCTCATCAAGGAAAGACAACGCTTCATTTGGTTGAAAAGCATTTCCCCATAGCCCTTAATGCAGCAATCCCGCCATCATCTATTTTTCCAGCATGCAAGGAACTTTCTTACCCTGCTGTTGCTCTTAATCATTCATTCTTCAACGCTCAGGGCCCAGCAGTATACTGGGGATGGTATTCCCTCCGGCCTCGAGGAGGAGATCCGGTGGCTGTTAAACCGGGGTCGCTTCGACAGTGCCGCTGAAAATGCCACACAGGGAACCTCATACAGGGACATCCCTCCGAACGCTGCTGCCCTTGCACCAAACTGGAAGCTCACCCTTGCCGGCAGGCACCACAGCGAAGACATGGCTAGGAACAACGCCTTTCA
>CALCSP010000543.1 GCA_937893785.1 uncultured Verrucomicrobiales bacterium | reverse complement strand
TGCTCAGGGCAGCGGCGCCCATGCCGTGTCCGGTATGTAACAAAAATCGACGCCGTGTTGGATCGTAATGCATTTCTTGCTGGTATTTAATACTTAAAGGATTACCCGCGTGTCAGGGTTTCATCCATATTCAGGAGGAGCTGTCCAACCACCATCCAGGCGGCATGCTCGACGGCATCAATTGTCTCATCGCGGGCGACTTCGCCAACGGCGAGAAACTCTTTCGCTTTATTGGGGTTATCCCGGAATCTTTCTAACTGATCATCAAGGACTCTCTCAATCACCTTAACCTCGGGTTCGCTTGCGGGGCGGGACAAGGCCAGTTTGAATCCATAGTCTATCCTTGAGGCCGTGTCGTTACCTCCCTCCTTGATCAACCTCTGGCCGAGAGAACGAGCGGCCTCAACAAATTGCGGGTCGTTCAGGGTAACGAGAGCCTGAAGTGGCGTATTGGTAATGGGCCGTTGAATCATGCATTTTTCGCGCGTGGGAGCATCAAAGATTAACATGTTTGGCATCGGCGCAGATCGCTTCCAATAGGTATACATCGAGCGGCGATAAAGCTTCTCACCATTGTCTCGTTTATACCTTAGGCCCCCATTGAGAGACACTTCGTTCCAGATATTGGGTGGTTGGTATGGCTTGACGCTTGGTCCGCCAATCCTTTCTACCAGCAGGCCAGAAAGGTCCAATGCCGTGTCACGAATAAACTCACCCTGCAGACGAAAACGTGGGGACCTCGCAAGCAGGATATTCTCGGGGTCAACCCGGGCCAACTGCGGCGTTAAACGGGACGTCTGGCGGTAGGTTGCTGAAAGAACTATCTGTTTTATCATACGTTTGACATCCCAGCCACTCTCCACAAAATCCACGGCCAGCCAGTCGAGCAACTCCGGATGACTGGGCGGACTCCCCTGATTTCCAAAATCATCAACCGATTTTGTCAATCCGCGTCCGAAAAGCAGCGCCCAGTAGCGGTTAACCGCAACCCGGGCAGTGAGCGGGTTTGAGCCCGAGGTAAGCCACTTCGCCAACCCGAGTCGGTTGGAAGGGGCTCCCTCTGGAAGTGGTGGCAGCGCGGCCGGAACCCCCGGATGGACTACGGCATCAGGTCCATCCTTGATTGGCTGGTCATAGGCGCCACGATCGAGAATATAGGTCTTACGAGTCTTGTTGGCCGCATTGTCCTGCATCACCATCACACTGGTGCCTTTCTGGCTCTTAATCCCGGCTTCCTCCGCCAGAAGCTTGCTGTGTAGTGAAATCAGTTTCTGGTATGCCTTGTCCTCGGTGGATAAAAAGTAATCGAGCAAAACTGCTTCCTGCTCTTTCGTACGGCTTGCAGCAGCAGTAGCGAGGATTGCCTTGATCGGATCCTCACCCAGTCGCTGAATCTGCTTTTCCGAAAGGTCCCGGTTGTAGATTCGCAATTCATCGACTTCACCAATGTAATTTCCCTTGCCTGATCGACTGCCGATTTTAAAGGGTGTCTGCGTTGCGATAGTATCCTTGAGTGAATCCTGCTCCACCTTGTTGCCCGAGAGCTTACCATCGATAAAAATCTTAACGCCTGCGGCCTTGGATGAACCGTCATAAGTAACGGCCACATGGTGCCATTTGTCTGCCGTGAGAGATTCTGCCGACATCACTTTGAGGGCATTTCCTGGCCAGCTATTGACAATATGTGTGCCCACCGTGCGATTCTGGATCCAAAAATCATAGCCTCGGAAAGCCTGGCCTTCGTCTATACGTGCAATCACTGCACCGCTACCGTTGTTCGGAACCTTTAACCATGCGGCAAAGGTAAAGGGCTGGTCGCGTTCCCGAGCCGGCCAAGAATCGAAAGAAACCGCACTCTTTCCATCAAATCGGATCCCCCCGTGGGCACCACGCTTTGCGGGATACACCTTGCCGCCGATGTGTCCGACTCCTCCACCTACACTAGCCTTGATTTGTTTCCCTCCACGCTCATCTAATGGAAAGAAATGGGCCAGGCCGGCCGGCTCAGGAAAGGTGTCTCCTGCGGACTGTTCTGCGACGTGCAGCCACTTGACGTATTCCGACATCGCTGCCTGTTTATAGTCGCTCATCTGTTTGTCACTGGCATCGATTGCTTTACGTAACTCAGCCAACTTTCTCGCCTGTTCGCGGGGTGGCACATTGACGACAGGCGCCTGATTACCTCCTCGTGTTTGCATTCCCGGGTCGGTGGTATTGTTGAAGTAGGCAAACATCTGATAGTATTCCCGTTGGGTAATCGGGTCATATTTGTGGTCGTGACACTGGGCGCACTCCATCGTTAGTCCCATCCATACGTTGGCGGTGGTTTTGACCCGGTCGACGACGTATTCTACCCTTAATTCCTCAGCGAAGGCGCCACCCTCATCGGAGGTAGCATGGTTGCGGTTAAACCCGGAGGCAACACGTTGACTAACAGTCGCATCAGGAAACAGGTCGCCAGCCAGTTGCTCGGTGGTAAACTGGTCAAAGGGCATGTTGGAGTTGTAGGCGTCGATTACCCATTCACGCCACGCCCACATATCGCGCGGGCCATCCGCGTGCATTACCGAAGAGTCTCCATAGCGTGCCGCATCCATCCATGCCAGGGCCATTCGTTCACCATATCGTTTCGTGCCGAGAAGACGATCGACCACCTTCTCATAGGCCTGAGCCGACTTGTCATTCACAAATGCTTCAACGTCGGAAGGTGCCGGGGGCAGACCTGTCAGGTCGTAGGTCACTCTGCGGATCAGAGTGCGACGGTCCGCCTCTTCTGATTGTTCAAGGCCTGCCTTTGCTAGCCCACCCAAGATAAATGAATCCACGGGGTTATTGACCCGCTGACTTTGCGTTTTAGTCGAGGCTACCTTAGCCTTTGCCGGCGGGAGGAAAGCCCAATGCTCCTTGTATTCTGCTCCAGAGAGAATCCATCGCTTTAGCAGTGCTTTCTGTTCCGTATTCAATGCCCTGTGAGAGTTGGGCGGCGGCATCACCTCATCCTCATCCTCTGAGGTGATCCGGTATAAGAACTCACTTTCGGCGAGTTTCTCCGGATTAATCGCTCTGATTCCTTTGTTTAGTTTGATTGCTCCTTCGCGAGTATCGAGTCGAAGATCAGCCTTACGGTCGGCTGCATCTGGCCCATGACAAAGGAAGCAATTACTCGATAGAATCGGACGGATGTCGCGGTTGAAGTCGATCGCATCTGCTGCTGTGAGTAGTGGACTTGCGCAGATGATAAAAAGGAGCGAAATATGCTTGGGCATGAGCGTGGATTTTGAAGGTGCTGAATTCCGGCGGTGTTGCCTAGGTCATGATATCCTCGATCACGTGGCCGTGGACGTCGGTTAGACGGTAGTCACGTCCAGAGTAGCGATAGGTGAGTTTCTCGTGATCCAACCCCATAAGGTGAAGAATGGTCGCCTGAAGGTCATGGACGTGCACGCGCTTGTCGACAGCCGTGAGGCCAAATTCATCGGTTGAGCCATAACTCATGCCACCTTTCACTCCGCCACCG
>CALCSP010000542.1 GCA_937893785.1 uncultured Verrucomicrobiales bacterium | reverse complement strand
ACTGAGTAAAGCAACCAGTTTTGAATGCTCCGTCATAATTGCCCAACAGTATCACTGGCCAAGTTTTGCCTGAGGTGTGCTGATAATCGGCGTTGTTGCTGGTATAGACGATCAAGGTATTGTCCATCATGGTGCCGCTGCCTTCAGGCACGCTCTCAAGTTCCTGCATCAACTTCACCAGCATACGACTGTTATACTGCCGAATCTTGATCCAGATTGGGTTGTTCGGTTGCTTCATATGGCCGAGATTGTGGCCCTGTTGCTCCACGCCGACGCCCTTCCATGAGCCAAAGATTTCGCCGCGCCCGGAGCCGATGGTAAGTACACTGGTAATGCCCGACTTGAGGGCTGCGATGCCTAAGTCCAAAAGGCGATCGTGCCAGTCGGTTTCAAATTCAGGAGTGGTATAGCCATCATCAACCTCCGGCGCAAACTGCCGCAGATGACCGGACACCTTGTCGAGACGCTCGCGCAGTCCGTTTATATCACCAAAGCCCTGCACATACTGGTCGTAACGCTGCTTGTCCGCACCCGGTAATGCGTTGCCCTTTGCCGCCGCCAGCTGCTCAATACGATTAAACATGCTCGACTGCGCCTCGTGCCGCTTGCGAATTGCACCTGCAGAAATACCGCCAAATAGCATTTGATACAGGTGATTAGGATTTGAGTGCATGAAAATCGGCTGGCCCGCGCCGCTGGCTGAGAGATTTGCCACCGTCGGTTTGGCCTTCATGTTTTCCAGCGAATCCATGCCGATACAAAGGTGCGGCAATAATGTCTGAGGCAGTGCCTTGCTCAAAGTGTAATCAATCGTCGGGCCGATCGGTGGAACCCCATCGCTGCCACGATAGCCGCCAAGCGCACCAAAGAACGCACTGTGCGACGGGCTAGTGTGAATTCCGTGCAATCCGTTGATGATGTGAAGTCGCTCCTTGTATGGCTCCAGCGCCTGGATGGGTTCCGGCAGCTTTGCCTTGGCCAACGAGCCGCTAGTTTTCATGCCCACAGGAATGGCTGTTAACGGATCAAAGCCTTGGTTTTGCAGGAAAAAGATGATGCGCTTTGGCTTGCCTGCCTGTGCGGTCGATTTGGCAAAACCTGGAACAATCGGAGAAGCCGCGGCAGTGCCGATGCTCGCTGCCATGGTACGAAGTATTTTCCTGCGGGTCGTAATCATATCAAAGTTGTGTCGTTCTGTGAACTGAGTTCGCCGATGGAGGGAGCGTTAATATATAATAATGCCAGTTCTCCGTCCAAGGTAATTCATGCCTTATTCTTTGGGTTTCTCCACATTGTTAACTACCGGGACAGAGACAATCTGATGGGAAAACCATGTTTTTTTGGGGTATGATCTGCGGTGCAGAAGGGTTTTTTCAACGTGATAAGAAGATTTATTCTGATTATGGCCATCCCGCTTGTCAGTGGTTGCTTGGAGTTTGGCGATGATATCTACCTTATTGCCCCGGATGTGGATGTGAAGGAGCTTGATGCAGTTGCCAGACATACAGGGATTGCGTTTCCCCGGGGAACAGTCGGGCTTGGTTATGTTTTTATGGGTTCGGGTATTGATGACGCACTGGCTATCAAGGTAGTGATACCCGTTGAGGAGAAGGAAAGGTTCCTTTCAAACGAATTGTTCCAGAGCGGTAGCAGGGAAGCGTGTTCCATCCAGATTGGTAAAGGGCAAGGCTGGTGGACTCTGGAGAGGTTAACGAATCGTAAGGATTATAAAATGAACCTGCCCGAGGGCAGATATGTGGAGTGCTCCTTCGGCAAGGAGGGTGGTCGATGGATCGCCTACATTTCCTGGATGGCTACCTAAGGGAACCTTGAATGTCGCTGCCCTATTTATTCAAAAGGATGCTCTTGTTCGTAAGTAAGTTTATCTGATGCCAAAAAACCTGACAGAATGGATTCGTGGGTCCAGCCGCATTCTGGTCTTCACCGGTGCCGGAATTTCCACACCCAGCGGGATCCCTGCCTTTCGCGGTGCGGGGGGAATCTGGACGACTAAAAAACCGGTTTATTACCAAGATTTCATGGCAATGGAATCCGCCCGTGTCGAGTATTGGCAATACAAGCTGGAACTCTGGGAGGAACATGGCGATGCTCGTCCCAATGCCATTCATGAAGCCATCGTGCATTTAGAGCAATCCGGCCGGGTGGCCATGGTGGTGACTCAGAATGTGGATGGGTTGCATCGGGCTGCCGGCACCAGCGAGGAATTACTAGTGGAAGTGCACGGTACTGGAAGCTTGGTCGAGTGTCAGTCCTGTGGTCACCGTGAGTTACCGGAGGCGAGCTTTGAAGTCTTTAAGAAAGAGGGCAAGTGTCCGCGTT
>CALCSP010000541.1 GCA_937893785.1 uncultured Verrucomicrobiales bacterium | reverse complement strand
TTCAGGATGTCCCTCGCCATGCAGGAGTTTTCCCGCTGAAACAGCACCTCCCCCTATGCCTGTGCCGACGGTGATATAGATAAAATCGTCTAGGTTGCGGGCGGCTCCCCATTTTCTTTCACCCCATGCGGCGGCATTTACATCGGTTTCAAAGGCAATTGGAATGTTCCCGAGTGTGGAGAGTAAGGGTGAGACAATGTCAGTATGGCTCCAGTTTTCTTTGGGAGTATTCGTGATAAAGCCAAACGTATCAGAATGCACATTAATGTCTGCTGGACCAAATGTGCCGATTCCCAATGCCTGAATTTTACCGCGGGATAACTTTTTTGATTCAAAGAAGTTGATGGCCTTGCTTAAGGTTTGTTCGGGCGAGGTGGTGGCAAAGCGTGTTTCTTCAAGGTCATTAGGGCTGCTGCCAACGGCGCAAACGATCTTTGTGCCACCTGCCTCTACCGCTGCGATAAGCGGTGGATGTTCCTGCTCGTTCAATTTGGTGAAAGCCGTGGTGCAAGGTTGCCGATGATTCGTCTGGTGGCATCACTTTGATTGAGGGTGTAAAAGTGAATGCCGTCGACATCATTATCGAGCAGTTCTGCGCATTGTACAGTTGCGTATTCAATGCCGATTTCCCTTACGTTCTCATTGTTGTCTCTGGATTTTTCCAGAGCGGCAATAAGAGGAGCAGGAAACCGAGCTCCTGCGGCCAGTTCGGCCATTCTTTTCATGCCTTCAAGTGAGTGAATAGGCATGATTCCTGCAATGATGGGAACGTTGATTCCGGACAATTGGCAGCGATCGCGGAAGTCAAAAAAATCATGGTTATCGAAGAACATCTGAGTGCAGATATAGTCAGCACCCTGATCGATTTTCCATTTAAGGTAATCAAGTTCCTTGATTCGGTTTGGTGTGGCGGGGTGCCCTTCAGGAAAGCCAGCCACACCAATGCCAAAGCCCCTTTGGTCAGGATGGTTGCCGGAGTTGTTAAATTGCTTTATCGCATTCACGAGTTGCCCGGCATATTGGTAGGGGTCGGCGGAATGGTCATGTTCTGGTTGCTCTCGAGGCGGATCACCGCGCAGGGCAAGGATGTTCGCTACGCCTTCACTGGCATAGCGGGTGAGAATATCGGCAATATCCTCCTCGCTGTGGCAGACACAGGTCAGGTGAGGTACGGGGTTCAGTGATGTTGTGTTTTTAACGCGTAGAACCAGATCATGAGTCAATTGACGTGTTGAGCCGCCGGCACCGTAGGTAATGCTTACAAAAGAGGGATGGTGAGCCTCGAGTTCTTTGATCGTCTCAAAGAGTTTCTCTGAAGCTTGCGCTGTTCTTGGCGGAAAGAACTCAAAAGAAAAACTGGGACCTTCGCCTTTCAGAATGTCGTTGATGTGCACGGGAATGATGAGGCTGAGGGACCAGAAAGGGGAATCTCTTGAGAGATGAATTTGAAGATTTGTAAGATATGAATGAATCGCGGCGTGGCAAATGTCTAGATGTGACGCTCGCTATCAGTTGTCTTTAGATTTGCTATTTAATTGGCTGTTTTGCTTGCAATTTCAGTTGCTCGGCAGCCTTGATCGCAAGTGTTGCCGGCAGGGCAAATGTAGTCACTCGGTCAGCCCGGGCAATGTTAATACCTATGGCTTTTCCCTGTAGATTAACCAATGCACCGCCCATAGCTTGTGGAGTGAGTGGTAGTTCATGTTGCAGAACGTCGCTGAAGCCAGCTTTTCTCTTGGAGGTTTTACCGCTCATACGCTGATTGCGATCGAGCATATCGAAAACATTGGATTTATAATTAAGGGTTACAGTAAACGGGATGCCTTCCTCTCCGCGGAGTATCTTAAGTTTTACTTCGTCCATTGGGTCAAACTGGCTGATTGCATCGGCAAGTTCCCTGCGGCTTTTGATGACCGTATTTTGCACGCGAATGATTAAGTCTCCGGATTGCATGCCTTTTTTCTGGGCGGGGCTGTTAGGGCCGAAACCGTCGATGGCAACGCCTAGTTCATCCGGGTCATCATTGGGATCAAGGGTGACTCCAAGTACGCCTGGGCGGCGTTTGATTTCTCTTCTGGTTGCAGAAATTACACCGATCATTAACGAGTCGGCATTATTCGTCATGGCAGCAACCCATGTACCTTGAGAGAGGTTGTCAGGATTGCCCCAAATGACAGGCACCGCTTTGCCTTCGGGGATTTTCAGTAGGGCAAGATCGTTTGCCGGATCTCTTGCCAGTAGAACAGGTTGTAGCTTTTCCCCTGAGGGGGTAACTGCTGATAGTGGTGCATCAACTTCGATTTCGCTGGACTTTGTCAGGAGATGTCCAGCGGAATCGATTGCTGTTGCCAACGCGACATTTTTTCCCCCTTGTAATATAGCCAGAGTTGATTGTCTCGCAGCTGTTCCGCCTTGGCCGAAGGCGCGTACTGTCTCTGCTCCATTAAGCCGCAGCGCTGAAGGTAATTCATCCGGAGAGTTCTGAGCAGGTGCAGAAGATGCAATCTGCATGGTAATGACTACTGACAGGGTTGCCCGTCTGTGGAATTCTCCGAGAATACTCATTTGCCAAAGTTTGTGGGTTTCTTGGCAGGAAGGAAATCGTTTCTGTTGCCTAGGGTGACCTCGACTTTTTTTGTGCCCCCTTCCCAGCGTTTGATGATGTCTAGAAACACCTTTTCGCCCGGGCCATGTTCATTGATCAGCGTCCTGAATGAATTAAGGCTTTCGATCTTCTTGCCGTTGATGTGGCTGATTACATCGCCGGCACGCAGTTTACTTTGGGCTGCGGGTGAATTTTGTACGACTCCGGTGATCTGAACGCCCTTGGAATGAGAGATACGTTTTACACCAAGAAAGCCACCTTTGCGTTCAACCTTGGCATAAGAGTCATCAATGGTAACAACTTCGCCAGCGAGCATGCGATACCAGTCACGTTTGAATGCCCTGACGGTCACGTGGTAATTCTGCTCGTTTTTCTTGGATACACGGCTGTGTATACCCACAATTCTGCCTTGCATGTCAAAGAGTGGGCCGCCGGAGTCCCCGCCGATCAGTTTGCAGTCAGTCTGAATGGTGTTGGTGCTTCGGTGAATAACACGACCAACACGTAATACAATGCCCCGCTCTTTGTCGAAGCCTCCAGGGTGGCCAATAGCGAAGATCCAGTCGCCGCGAAACACAGTGGCAGGAGGGGCAATATCCACAAAAGGATTTTTTTTCTTTTCTGTGATGCGAACTAGGCCCGAGTCCGCAGCAGCTGAACGTCCAAGTGATTCTGCTTCCAGCTTTGTTCCATCAGGCATTACCACGTGTAATTTTGTGCCGGGATCGCCACTGACGTGGCCGGCGGTCAATACCAAGCCGTCTTCTGAGACAATTACGCCACTGCCAGAACCATTGCCAACAATACAGACCGTA
>CALCSP010000540.1 GCA_937893785.1 uncultured Verrucomicrobiales bacterium | reverse complement strand
TTGAGCTGCTACGCGAAAAATCCTTTTTTACCGGAGATTTCACACTGGCTTCTGGAAAAAAGAGCAATTACTACATCGATTGTAGGCTCACCACGCTTGATCCCGCTGGAGCGTGCCTAGTTGGAGCGGCCGTGCGACAAGCAATTCGCGCCGAATGCAAAAAGCAGGACACAACGGTATCTGCCGTTGGAGGTCTGACACTGGGCGCAGACCCAATCGCACTGGCAACGGCAATGGCTTCAAACATGGCTAATGATAGCCCTCCCCTTAAGCCCTTTGTCGTACGAAAGGAACCAAAGGGGCACGGCAAAGGAAAACAAATAGAAGGCGGCTTTCAGCCTGGTGATCGGGTAGTTGCCATTGATGATGTAATTACCAGCGGCGGTTCCACGCTACAGGCCATTGATATCATCGAAAAAGATGGTGGCGAAGTTGCCTTTGTTGTGGTTCTTGTTGACCGTCAAGAAGGTGGACGTGAAAATATCGAGAAAGCGGGATATCCTGTTTTTTCCCTTTTTACTCGTGATCAGCTCCTTTCAGCAGAATAATAAAGAATCTTTCAAAGAATTATCATTTAATGGCAGTATAAAGAAACACTGGCAGACTCATTTTCACAACCCATACAAATTATTAAACCCATGGACACTCCAACGACACAAAACAACCGTAGAAATTTCATTAAAACCTCTGGAGCCGTGGCTGGAGCCACCGCTTTTGCCCCCCGTATCTCAGGCGCCTTTGCAGGTGCCAGCGAGGAAGTCAAAGTTGGCCTCGTAGGATGCGGAGGTAAAGGCACCAGCGATATCCGCCAAATTCTTTCAGTAGGAGGAAGCGTAAAGCTCTGGGCAATGGGCGACGCCATTGAAAATAATGTTCAAAACAAGTATAAAGCCATGCAGGCCGATCGAAACAAAGCCAAAGTGGAATGCGAAGGCCGGGTATTCAGCGGCTTGGATTCCTACCGTAAGGTGATCGATTCCGGAGTCGATATTGTCTTTCTTGTAACCTCCCCGGGATTTCGTCCCGTGCACTTTGACTACGCCGTCAAGCAGGGCAAGCATGTATTCATGCAAAAGCCCTGTGCCGTCGATGGTCGCGGCGTAAGGATGCTTCTCGAGTCGAACAAGATTGCAAAGGAGAAAGGACTTAAAGTTGGGGTCGGCTTCCAACGCCGCCACGACCAAAAATACATCGACTGCATCAAAGCTCTTCAGGATGGCGCCATCGGCGACATCGTGTCCATGCGTAGCTATTGGGACGGACGCACTCCATGGACGCGCCCCCGCAAGGAAGGTCAGACTGAAATGGAATACCAGATCCAGAATTGGTATTACTTCAACTGGCTTTGTGGTGATCACATTGTTGAGCAACACATTCACAACCTTGATGTCTGCAATTGGCTCATGGGATCCTATCCCCAGATTGCCCAGGGCAAGGGCGGCTGTGAGGTAAGGAATGGCCCGGATACCGGCGAAACCTTTGACCACCATCAAGTCGAATTTGTTTACGGGCCGAAATGGGATGGCCCATCTGTGCGCATGCACAGCTCATGCCGGCACATCAGCGGATGCTTTGGCAGTGTTTCCGAACATGCACATGGGTCGAAAGGATATGCCATCATCAATTCAGGTCGAATCTATGACAATGACGGCAAAGAAATCTTCCGCGGTCAGGGGCAGGGAAGCTCTGAGATTCGGCATAAAACTGCATTCATCGATGCCATCCGCAACAACAAGGAATTCAACGAATGCGATAATGGCGCTTTGAGCAGCATGACATCCATTTTCGGGCGTATGGCGACCTACTCAGGCAAACTGCTCAAACTGGATGACTGCTTGAATACAAAGGTAGACGTATTCCCATACGACAACGGCGATCCCAAGTGGGACAGTGTTCCACCAGTGGCTCCTGACAAAAACGGACGTTATAAGCGACCAGTTCCAGGAGTGACAAAAGTCATATAAATAAAACTCTAAAATAACAATCACCCCATCCACATAAAGGCACGTCCTGCCAGCAGGACGTGCCTTTATGCTCATTATATCCCCCCCCGCAGTTGATCCCTATTCGCTACAATGATAACATGGATCATTGCATAATGTCTTACTGCACACATTCAGTCCTCACTGGACTTGTCACGGGGTTGATGCTTCTCGCATCACCACTGCAGGCAGACAATAAGTCAAATACCCCCCATGAAGGTAACCAAGAACAATTCAAAACCCTTTTTGCCCAACTCGGAAGTGATAGTTTCCCGATCCGTCAAGTAGCTCAGCAAAAACTACAGGAAGCTGCAGGGAAAAACCGCGAGTTAATCCTCGAGCAATCCCTCAACCGCTATTTTGAGTCCAACGACCCCGAAGTACGTTATCGCTTACGTTCGGCTATGTTCGGTATTGTTGGGTCCTCTCTCAGAAAAGAAGGCTTTATCGGCATACGCATGATGGATGCACCTATCCCATTCCTCAATAATCGCGGTAATGCTCAACCTGAACGCGCAGTACAAATATTGAGTGTACTTCCTGACACAGCTGCTTCAAGGGCAGGGCTGCGACTGGGAGATAAAATAATACGCCTAGATGGTAAGCCCTTCGACAATAATGCACCTGCTTACTTTGAACTCTCCAAGTATATTCGCTCAAAAAGTTCCGGAGATACCGTAAAATTGTCACTAAAGCGCGGCATCGAGGACGTTGAAATAGATCTTGTTCTTGGAGCCCGCCCTGAAGGCATGGATGAAAACCGGAAAGCCGAAGCATTCAGCGAATGGATGGATGAGCAAAAAATTGCCAGAGGAATTTTAAAGCGGGAAAATGAACAGGCGGATAACCAGCAACCCAAATCATCCCAAAACCTTCCGGAATTTCGCCGCCCTAGCATTCAAATCGTGCCGGATCAGGATCCCAAAAAGCAAAAATAAAACGGCTGTCCAAAGATTCCCCACCTGCGTTATTTCATGAAACATCCATTGCATATATGCCTATTCATGATCGCCATGACTACAACTTCAGAAGGCGCACCTAGGAAGTTCCAATACGACGATGCAAAGGTTGCCGATGTCAAACTGCCCAATCCACTGAAAGGCGTTTCTGACACCGCTGATTGGCCTCAAAGAAGAGCAGAGATCTTCGCAATGCTTGAAGATCAGATGTTCGGCAAAGCGCCAACCTTTGACAAGGCCAGCATAAAGGTAACACGCGAAGTTGCTGACAAAAGCATGCTCGACGGAGCAGCAATCCTATCACAGCCAATCCTCCAAATTGCCGGATGCAAGGTGCAGTTGATGATTGTTCGTCCGGCCAATATCTCAGGCGCTGTCCCGGCATTTCTGGGATATAATTTCAGAGGCAATCATACGGTTCACGAGGATCCAGCAATAGCGCTTACCCAAGGATGGGTTCCACGAACCAAAAACAACACTGCAACGCAGGAACAGCGCGGACTATCCGCGAAAAGGTGGGCCATCAATGAAATAACCAAGCGCGGCTATGCCCTCGTCACCGTGTATTGTGGAGACATTGACCCCGACTTCCATGACAAATTCAAAAATGGAGTTCATGCCGCATACGGAGTCCCCGCACCGAACCAATGGGGAACCATTGCTGCTTGGGCATGGGGACTGAGCCGAATACTCGACTATCTTGTAAATGAGCCAGCAATCGACGCCAAAAAAGTGATAGTTATGGGACATTCTCGACTGGGTAAAACGTCGCTATGGGCAGGAGCAAGTGATCCCCGTTTTGCAGCGGTAATATCTAACAACTCAGGATGTGGCGGAGCCGCACTCTCCAAACGACGGTTTGGTGAAACCGTTCACCGAATTAACTCATCCTTCCCCCACTGGTTTTGTGACAACTTCAAGAATTACAATAACAGGGAAGACAAGCTTCCCTTCGACCAGCATATGCTCCTTGCACTTGTCGCTCCGCGCCCGCTTTATGTTGCAAGTGCTGAAAAAGACCTCTGGGCAGATCCGCATGGAGAATTTCTTGCAGCCAAGGGAGCTGACCCTGTTTACCGGTTCCTTGGAACCGACGGTCTCCCCACAGAGGATATGCCTGCTATTGATGAACCGGTTCACGGTCGTATTGGATATCACATACGCAGTGGCAAACATGATGTCACATTATACGACTGGAAACAATACCTTGCCTTTGCGGATAAGCACATCAAGAAAGCCTCAAATTAAATCAGTAAAATGAAAACTCATTTTTTCCCTCTCACTGCGATCGCAGCATTGATGGTTGCCTTAATAGCTGCCACAACTTTCACCGGAGCTGAACCCCAGAAACAAAAAAGGGGGGTGCGTTTTAACCCGGTGATCAAAACAATCGAGGGGTGGAAGGTTCATGTCGACCCTGCAATGCTCAAGGGGGAGCATGCCGCAGCAGGCGAAAAAGCACTGACAATGTTAGCAAACCACCTACAGCGAATTGCGATACTTGTTCAGGGCGAAGCACTGAAAAAACTGCGCACCTGCGAAATCTGGGTTGAGCACAGCCATCCGACACTCCACGCTATGCAATACCATCCCGGAGCCGGCTGGCTCAAGTCAAACGGTCATGATCCTAGGTTATTTAAGAAAGTTCACATTCCACAGGCAAAAGCCCTTTTTTCCCGTGGCCAATTACTCAAGCATCCAGCAGTCATCTTGCATGAGCTAGCTCATGCTTATCATGACCAAATCCTCACCTTTGATCGTCCGGACATCATTGACGCATTCAGGAAAGCGCATAAATCGGGAAGTTACGACAGGGTTATGCTTTTTACTGGACAGAATGTCAGGCATTACGCAATGACCAACCATAAGGAATACTTCGCCGAAGGCACTGAAGCCTACTTCTACCGCAATGACTTCTACCCGTTTGTGCGCGCCGAGCTCAAGAAGCATGATCCTGATCTCCACACGGTTCCGGAAAAGGTATGGGGACCTGCCCGTTAATCAGCGGGCTCAATATGCTGACAATTGGGGGCGACTATGACCCATCTCCATCCTCTGCGATCGAAGGATCAACAGCCATAATCTGATCAAGCATTTGCTGTACCTCCTTGGCCGTGATTATGGCCATTTGATAGGAACGGTTGCGCTCAGGATTAAGCTCATCGATGGAACGCATCGTGTAGGTTGAAGGAAGTCTCTTTACAGGCTTACCTCCCCTCCCCTTCAAGGCATCGAATTTAAACCCATTAATAAAAAGCTCACTCTGGGCATCATCAATCCCCGCCGGGAGGAGCACTTCCATAATAAAACGACCATCAAACAACGCCCTGATCAATTTGCGCCCATCAGGAAAAATCTGTTCACTGCCCCTCAGGCCAGCTACACGCTTCCTTGCAGAACTTTCCCCCTTCCCGGAATTAAGCGTGCTTGAGGTAGCAAAAAACTGAATAGACGGATAAAATCGCCCCGTGTCAGTCAACTTAACACTGACAGTCAATATCTTATCCCCTTTGCGCTTCGGCTCAGACTCAAAGACCCGGATTGCTCTCGCTTGTATCCATTTTGTATATGTGTTTTTTGCCGTTGCCTGCTTCATTTTCCAGCCTTTCACCGCATTCGGCATCGCGGCGGATAACTCCGAGGGCATAAGCGGCATTACAGGCAATTGCTTGCGCACTTCAGCCTGCTGACCGTATAGCGACGCTGGCAATCCCATCAACAGGCAAAACAATACGCTACTTATCCAGGTATTTGAAATAAACGACACGATATTTAATGACAGGTTGCGGCGGATTATAGGCATCCTCAAGGCTTGATCTCTGATAACGCACATCACCAAGCGAATGACGTGTAAAGTCGTCCATCCCCACTTCTTGGGGGCCATCATATTCAGGATAGCCGCCCTGAGTGTTTAGCACCAGTCTTGTTCCACTCTGAGCCGCTCCGCTCCTTCTGAGTGGAGGTGATCCAGGCAATCCAAACAATCGGTCAGTAGTATTTTCATCAAGACTAATTTTGGAATCCGGGAAGGCCAGTCGATCCCATCTACCTGATGAATTCAAATGGGCATTGCCGGGAACCCCATCCTTACCCGGCCATACATAACGCTCAATGATCGCAAAAAAGCGCTTTTCGCCAAGCACTCTGTCTCCCTGTTCAAACCGGTCATATTCACGATTGGAACGAACCTTCTTCACTGTCTGAGCAACACCCCATAAGCCGAAGGTATTAGATTGAGTCGTCAAGCACCCCGCCATATTCCGCATAAAAGACTCCGCTTTCCATGAATCCTCTCCATTATCAAAGCCATCAACGTTGGCTAACTCACCAATAAACTCAAAAAACTGATTGTCTTGCTGATACGCCATGACCCCATCAATGAACTGCTCCACTTCACTATTCGAACGCAGGTGCTTAAAAACGCCCTCCAATGGCTTGCGGCGCTCGGGAACATTGAACCATTGATTGCGGGGATAAATGCGAGAATTAACATTCACCTGCCCCGCAGTGCTATTCATGTAGGAAATCGTCGAAAAGCTGTCCGGCAATGTATTATCAATCTTCCAGTTGGCGTGCTGCATAGGATAAGTTGCGCCCAATAGTTCAAGAAGCAGCCAATCGGGAGGATTATCCTGCTTATCGGATGAACCCAAGTTCCAAGTTCGCCAAGGTATTTCTGATTGCATCCCAGTATGAATTACCGACCAATACCCCTTTGAGGAAGTTCGGCTCTTCGAATTGTATTCATCATTTCTATTGTATTGGTGCCCCGAGATCCTCATCCCTGAGGGACCACGTTGGATATACTTGTATTTGCTTTTCTCAGGCGAGCCATCCTCGGGCTCAATGGAATTCCGCTCTCCCGGAGAACCGAACTCACCATCGGTATCATCAGTATCCTGAACCCAGGCATTAACCTTTCCACTTAACCTAGGATCGGCAATTTCCCACGCAATCACCAATGGATCTCCACTTAGCAGGTCAATGATGGCATCCCCACTCAGAGTATCTGCATCTGTTTCTCCAAGAGGAATCATCTGCCGGGGGCGACCGGCTCCGCTCCCTGCTCGCTGAAGGTCCGGTTGAACTCCCATTCCCAACCTTATCTTGTAACTCAACCTCACTCTCGACCCCGACGTCGCACGAAAAACAAGCTTCTTGGCATCCTCATCAGGAATAAAGCGCCGCTCCCGGCCAATTACCTGCGGCACGGAACTTGCAACAATGCGCTGGTTGACAGCACTGCCGCTCACGGTGGCATTACCTGGTCCAATATTGCCGCTGGGTCTCGCGATCAACTGACCCAGACTTCTTGCATGGTTCCAGTTTCTGGAACCATGACGATCTGCCGGAATACGAGCACCAAACTCTTGTTCATTTCTAACCCCGGATCCCGAACATCGAATCCGTAGATAGTCAACTCGGGTCGGGAAATGTTCAGCACGAACAACAGGCCCAAAGGAGGGCATGTAATACTCTGTCTCATAACGGTAAGTTATGTAATACTCACCGGGATTAGGACCGGGTTCAGGCTCGAATATAAGACGCACTTCCATGATATGCGGGCCTGGTGTCTGTGGTAGCATGAGCACTTCCTCTCCTCCTGTTTTAAATCTCCAATACATGCGCTCGGGTAAGTTACCCCTCATCTCCTGCTGGTGTGGTGCATAGTTCACACTGGTAGTTCTGAGGGCATAGGCACTGCTAAATGGCTGAAGCTCGTTACCCATCGTTGTTGTAGCCATGCGCGCCATTAGCAACATATTCAATGCAATCTGAAAACACTCCCTTTCACCATATTTATCAATAAAACTGGCCCCGTAACCAGGCCACTTGCGGCTCATATAGCGCATTAACATTTCTAACTGAGCCCGGTTTACCATATTGCCGGCCAAGATTCGTCCGCCATTTTCATCCTCAAAACTTCGGGTAAATCCGAAACTACCCATCAGTGAATGAAGATGAAGAACCCGATCACCATCCGGATTGACCATGAATGGCTGTTGATAAAGAGGACCTGCCTCAAGTGAGAGCGGATAGTTGGTGGTAAAAAGACGAGATTTCCCGAATACATTGAACTCAGGAGCACGACTGTAAAATGTCAGATTGAAACGCTGCCGGTTGAGCCAAAGCTCGGGATCGGCTACATCCACAAAATCAAGAATTGCCTCCATGTAGCGACTGAACCCGTGCAACCAGCTATGCGCCAGTAGACGGTTATGATCAAGCTGGCCTGGTGAATTGAAGAGAACATCAAGGTTCACCGAACGCGGATGCCCAAGCGACCAGGGGCGCCGGTTCCTTCTTGCATTAAAAGTAATGGCACCATCGCCTCTGTAAAACATCGGGGTCACCATTCCCATTTTAACCATGTGATGAAAGGCTCGATCTTCACGAGGTGATGGCTTGCCGAGAGCAACATTGAAATTAAGCTTGGTACTTTCATCATCCATCCAGAAGGCATACCGTCCCACCATCGGATTATCCTCTCCTGGCTGTTGACCTGGATCATTGAATACAGGCATCCAGCGAACTCTCATTTCCGGTCTTGCATTGGCTGTTGTGCCGGAACCTTCTCCCCCGTTCATCACTATAGGTGGCATCACTTCCCCCGGAAGGGGCTCATTGAGGTCAACAGACTCAGCGTCCCGAGTCACCTCACCCTTTGGATCTGAAGTGACCTCACCGGTATGAAGCGGCACATGTGTTACCCCACCACCATTTCCAATAATCGTAAGCCGTCCAGGGTTCACAACCCAATGATTTGGTGAGGTCACAGGTGCCGAGTTTGCGCGAATGGAAAAAGGCCTGGACTGATTACCCGAGATTTCTTCCTGCTCAAGATTGAATGGCGCCTCTACCTCATTGATCGGTGCAGGAGCGGGAATATTCGTTCGCAGTAAGTCAATGGCATGGCTGACTGCGCCTTGCGCAATCATTTTTGTTCGCTGAGCATCCTGGATGGAACCGGAAGCGCCTGATTCAACAGACATGCTGCCGATAAATCCAATAGCAAGGATCGTAAGAGCCGCCAGCAAGAACATGGTAGTAACCAAGGCCACACCGGAACGCCGAAAACGCCCTCCCGAAAAACTTTTTCCCTTAGCGATAAAGTTATTGGCCATTGAGTAAATTCACCCTCGTAGTGAAGGTTCTTGCATCTTTGATATTCCGTTCAAGCAATGAACGATTAAAATTCAGGATCGATTGCTCCACGTCCAGTGATCCGTCCTTGGCAAATATGTTTTTCACTGCAGGCACATCCATCTCCCTATTTACGACCGTCGAATCGACTGTAACCACGGTCACATCAACTGCAGCCGGCACCCGGTTAGCTTTCATTGACTGCCCGCCAGGAACCATGAACTGAGTGGTCTTATTGTTATCAAAAGCAGTCGTGGTCGCCATCTGGAAATAAGCAGCCGAGTTATAAATCATGGCACTACCACCATGGTATGGCGCTTTCATCAGTGACGGCACGGGATTGCCAGCAATATCTAGGCACTGTACCCACAAAGCGATCACGTTGTCTGCAACAGTACTGACCACAACCGCATCATTTGCAGGATCCTCCTCATCAAAAGCCTTCGAATCCCAGTGACGTAAAAACCAATCGGCATTAGTAGCACTGATCCGCAAAGCCGGATCCCGGGGATTGCTCTCGTTCACCATTACCGGGAAATATTCCTTATCAGCAATAGGCCTTATGTAGATTCTCTTCAGTCTGTAGAATCCCCGAGAAACATCACGAAATAGGTAATAACCAACACACCGTAAACCTCCCAGTTCGCCCAGAGGAGCCATCCAGAGCATAACCGGGGAACCTGGCACAAGGTGCTTAGCCCCCCTCTTGGTAAGTTCGCTCGAATCAATAACTGCAAATTGCATGCGTGTGTCAACCACTGCCGGAGTCAGTTCTCGAGCCATGATCTCTAGTGCACCCCGTGCATTCTGATGAGTTTCAATCCGGCTCTCCCCTTCTGTCCACATGTTCACGATTCCAGAAGTCAGAGTGGAAAAAATGACAAGTATCGCGGCAAATACCACCAGAGACACCATTAACTCAAGAATGGTAAAAGCAGCTTCAGGAATATTGCGTTTAGAGGACACTAGAACTCAATCTTTGGCTGATAGGCTTCATCAATCCTTGGCCACTCTGGACCGGTTAACGGAGTCAGATAAAACGTGATGCTTTCCTGAGGGTTGCCCTGTCGATAGGGTTTTCCGGACAAGGGATCTATCGGCCACCAAACATCAACCTTTGCAGCAATTAGCCCACTCGTATGCTTTAAGCGCGGATCATCCACGATATCAACCAGCCTCACGTCCGCCCTGTAGAGACGATCCCTCTGTAATTTCTCATCAGATTCACTGTCCAGATAGAGCCCCT
>CALCSP010000539.1 GCA_937893785.1 uncultured Verrucomicrobiales bacterium | reverse complement strand
ATTCTACCCAGGTTGTGTCATTGTCCTTTGTGGCGCCTTGAGTATTTTCATGTGCGCACTCATCTCCCTGCTGGCAAGGGGGATAGACACTGAGTGTGGATGTCTTGGGATTAGTACGACGATTCAGGTTCAGTTAGCCCTCGACTTCGGGTTGGCTGCATTTGGGGGATTTTTACTATGGAGTTGGCGCAAGACGGATGTCGATTTTGCCTAGCGACTCAATTCCAGCATCCTGAGGATAGGCGCTTCAGCTTGAGCCCTTATATCTTCCCGCATATCTACTTCAGGGGTTAGGTCTCGAAGGCAATTGCGTAGCTTTTCAAGTGTATTCATTTTCATGAAACGGCATTCAGCGCAACTGCAGTTGTCTGTCGGCCCTCCAATGAACAATTTACCGGGTACTTCCTTGCGCAGTCTATGCAACATGCCTTCCTCGGTGACAACAATGAACTGAGATGCTGATGAGTCTCTGGCATAGGTGACCATTTTTTCGGTTGAGCACACCACATCGGCTAACATTCTCACCGCATAGGTGCATTCAGGATGTGCGATCACTTCAGCATTAGGATGCTCTTCGCGTATTCGGGAAATGCTCTCTCTTGTAAACTCGATGTGCACGTAACAAGAGCCCTGCCATAGATCCATTTTTCTGCCAGTTTGCTCCATTACCCATGCTCCAAGGTTCTGATCAGGAACGAAAAGAATGGGTCTGTCTTGAGGGGCTGATTCCACTATTTTAACAGCGTTGCCGCTTGTGCATATGCAATCCGACAGCGCTTTGACCTCAGCGCTACAGTTAATGTAAGCAATGACGTAATAATTCTTTTCCGAGTTTTTCTCCAGGTAGGAAGCAAGATCCTTGCCGGGACAGGATATCTCAAGGGAGCAACCAGCATCCTTGTCAGGAAGAATTACTGTTTTTTCAGGATTTATAATCTTAGCGGTTTCGGCCATGAAGTGCACTCCGCAAAACGCAATCACATTAGCGTCAGTTTCTCTGGCGCGGTAAGCGAGTCCAAGAGAGTCACCTACATAATCAGCGATATCCTGAATCTCGCCAACTTGATAGTTGTGAACAAGAATGATGGCATTGCGTTTTTCCTTCAGCTCAAGAATCTCTTCTTGAAGGGTTAAATGCTTGCTGGGCTTCGCAATGATATCAGTTGCCATTTCTTATGAAGGGTATACTCAACTTTGTGGGGTGCAAGGTGCAGATGATGGATCCTAAAAATGGACGCGGGGGGCACATGACCCAAAGTCGACACTCATTTCCTGAGGTTTTTTTGTTCCAGACTAACGCATTCACCAACATTAAGTGCCGTTTTAAAGTGCTCAGAAAATGCTGTTACAAAACAGTATTGACTCATAAAATTTCCACTTTCTGGAATGTTTAAAGCTTTTATGTCTGCCGGAAAAAAAGCAGCGCTATAAGTGCCTGTTTATCAGCAGTATAGAAAACTTATAATAAGTAAAAAAAAATGCATTAAATGTGCTCTAAAAGTTGCTTAACCAATGGAACTCTCTTTATTGTATTAACAATTCATGGGCTGTAATTCGGGGGTGCTTTCGATGCTCTGCGCAGGAATTGATAAATATTTATTTTATGTCTGAAAATGATGCTGAAGAAATAAACCCTGAGGAAACTCAGGTTGATGGCGAGCAGAATTACGATGCCGCCCAGATTGACAAGCTGGAAGGATTGGAGGCAGTTCGCAAACGTCCTGGAATGTATATAGGGGACCCTGACGTCAGGGGATTGCATCATTGTGTATTTGAGGTTCTGGATAATTCAATTGATGAACATCTTGCAGGGTTTTGCGACACGATCAAAGTCTCGGTCCACGTGGATGGGTCTGTATCTATTGGTGACAATGGGCGTGGTATCCCTGTTGACATTCACCCTAAATTTCAGGTTCCTGCTATAGAGTTGGTTCTGACAAATCTTCATGCCGGGGGAAAGTTCGGACAGGGAGCATATAAGTATTCAGGAGGTCTTCACGGAGTTGGTGCCAAGTGTGTAAACGCACTCTCTGACTGGTTCCGCGCTGAGGTTAAGCGTGACGGCAAGCTTCACTCTATTACTTTTGAGCGCGGCAAAACGACAAAGCCACTTGAGGTTGTTGGTGAAGTTCCAATGGAGCCAACCGGAACAGAGATCACTTTCTTTCCAGATGCCACCATCTTCACTGACACGATAGAGTTTGAGTTTGATCGGCTTGGTAAGAGAATGCGTGAGCTTGCATTCCTTAATCCTGGGCTCACGATTGAGCTTGTCGATGAACGCCCCGAGTCTGAAGCCGCTGAAACATTTTTCTATTCCAAGGGGATTGAGGAGTTCGTCATTCAGCTTGGTGCTAATAAGGCACTTGCTCATCCTGAACCTGTCGTTGTTAAAGGAAAAAGGAAAGTGGAGGTGGAGTATGATGGGAAAATTACCGAGGATGACGTTTTTGCAGACGTTGTCTTTCAATATAATGACAGTTACAATGACCACATACTTAGCTATGCAAACTCTATCCCGACAGCAGACGGCGGGACGCATCTGACGGGATTTCGTGGTGCTCTTACAAGGGCGATTAACCAATACGCCAAGGGAAACAAGCTTCTTAAGGACAAGGATCCAGCTCTTTCCGGTGATGATGTCCGCGAGGGAATCGTCTGTGTGATCAGTGTAAAGATGCCTAACCCACGGTTCAGTTCTCAGACTAAGGATAAGTTGGTGAATACGGAGATTGAAGGGGTTGTGGGGTCGATCGTCTATGAGGGGCTGCAATCTTATTTTGATGAGAATCCCCAGGTGGCAAAGATGATCATTGAAAAGGCTGTTAATGCTGCCAGGGCTAGAGAGGCAGCCCGCAAAGCGCGGGAAACGGTTCGTAAGTCCGTTCTTTCAGGTGGCGGATTGCCGGGGAAGCTTGCTGATTGCTCTGAGAGAGATCCTGCCAAGTCGGAGATCTTTATTGT
>CALCSP010000538.1 GCA_937893785.1 uncultured Verrucomicrobiales bacterium | reverse complement strand
AGCATCATTACCAGCGGGCTTTGTAATAAGCCGGGTGTGGGATTGGGGTCTCCTCCGGAAGGGGCACCTTCGGGTGGAGTTGCTTGGGCCAGCAATAAGGTAATTGATTCAGTGATTCTCATTTTTCTGATGTCTTGGGTTGTGAAAGTCTTTCTCTATA
This sequence comes from uncultured Verrucomicrobiales bacterium, assembly GCA_937893785.1. Taxonomy (GTDB): domain Bacteria; phylum Verrucomicrobiota; class Verrucomicrobiia; order Verrucomicrobiales; family DEV007; genus CACIUL01. The sequence goes on along the minus strand of CALCSP010000538.1, from coordinate 4,692 downwards.
TTCGCGATCTCAGGCGTTAAATCAACCTGCAAAAGAGGGATCAATTGGAGATCGCGGGGCATGGGTTTTCTGTCGAATGAACAATCATCAGTTTATATGATGTTTAGCGACCATCTTTATCCTGGTCATTTGACCCGTATGTCCTGTGCAGGTCCGCTCGCAGTTGCTGAAAGGTGCCGCCAGCAATGGCTGATCGAGCCCTCGATAGAAGGTTAAGGTAGAAGTGCAGGTTGTGCAGTGTAGTGAGGCGTATTCCCAGAATTTCATTAGACTTGACCAAGTGCCTGATATAACCACGAGTAAATCCTTCCTTGCATGCATGGCAATGACAGCCTTCTTCAATCGGTGAATTGTCCATGGCGAATTTTTGGTTTTTCAGATTTATGGTTCCTGAAGAAGTGTAAGCCGTTGCCGTTCTCGCGACACGAGTTGGCAGCACGCAGTCGAACATGTCAATTCCGCGTGCCACCATTTCTATCATTTGAGGTGGTGTTCCTAATCCCATGGCATAGCGTGGTTTATTTTCCGGCAGGTAAGGAACGGAGTTTTCAATGGCGGCAATCATTTCCTTTTCCGGTTCGCCTACGCTAACACCACCGACTGCATATCCATCAAGATCCAGTTTCACTAGTTCCCGGGCCGAGCGTTCTCTCAGGTCTGGATAGATCGACCCCTGAACAATACCGAAGTGGAGTTGTTTAGACTGGTTTCCACCTGCATACGGTTGCTTATCACTTATCCAGTCTTTACATCGTTGAGCCCAGCGCAGTGTTAATTCGCCACTTTTTTCAGCGTAGTCTCGATCACAAGGGTAAGGGGGGCATTCATCAAAGAGCATGGCAATATCCGATCCGAGTGAGGCCTGAATCTGCATTGATATTTCAGGGCTGATAAATGTGGGACTGCCATCAACATGATTCTGGAAGTGAACACCTTCCTCATTAATTTTGCGCAACTTGGCCAGAGACCACACCTGGAATCCTCCGCTGTCTGTTAGGATGGCGCGATCCCAATTCATGAATGCATGCAAGCCTCCAAAGTGTTCGATGATCTCGGTGCCAGGACGTACTGAAAGGTGATAGGTATTACCTAGTATAATCTCACTACCAAGATGACGAAGTTCCATCGGGCTTACTGTCTTGACGCTTCCCCGGGTTCCGACTGGCATGAACACTGGAGTGTCCACAGTGCCATGGGCTGTGGTGAGACGGGCACACCTCGCTGAGGAGGATGAATCCTTATGGAGTAGTTCAAACAAGTAACGAATTTAACCTTGGCATGACTCGCGGCAAGTTTTCCCTTAATAAAGGATTCACGTATCAGTTAAAAACTCTATGAGACACAAGGGTATTGAGGTATCTTTTGCGCAGGGGTTGTCCCAGCCTATTCTTCACTAATGCACAAACTTAGAGCCCATTTTCTCTTGGTATTCGCTTGGTCTGTTACCTTACTGGCAGCTTATTTTTGGGGAGCGCAAAGAGATGGTGGAATGGATAAGGATTTGGTTGCAGATGTTAAGGAGGTTACGGCTAGTATTCCGTCGGATCCCATATCTCCAGAAAAAAACAATACCGGTTCTCCAGTCGATCTAGACGTTGTGGAAACAGTGAGTGCAGGAAGGATTCTTGCCAACGCCCGTGAAAAAATTCGCAGTGGATTGTTTAGTCAGAAAGGTATCCTCAGAGCGTTTAATTGCATCCAGCAACTTGATGCGGACAATGTGCGAGATGCTGTTCTGGAACTTGAACTAATGGATGTAAGTGATCCGGATCATAAAGTTTTACTTTTAGCAGTCATGGGCAGGTGGGCAGAGCTGGATGGAGATTCTGCAATGAGTTATGCTGAGGGAAAGCTCTCTGGCGATCTTCGCGCAGCAGTGATTGAGAATGTTGTGGGTTCATGGTCGGAGGAAAATCCGGAAGCGGCTCTTGCATGGTATCAACGCCGCTATGTGACTGGGCAACTGGTATCATGGCTTGGCAATTCGGCGTCGGGACTTTTAACCCCTATTTATTTGGGAATGACACATTCCGATCCTGAGGCTGCATTTTCCTCGATGATAGCGATTAAGGATGAGCAAGGATTCCGTTATGCTGTTGACGGTATGGCAATGGCGATCATAGGGCTTAAAAAAAGCGAGCAATTTTTGAGAAGGATCGGAAACCTGAGCTCACTAAGACAGGAAATCGTACATGCTCGGGTATTAAAGTATTGGGTGCGTCTGGATCCTGAAGAAGCAGCCGCATGGGTGTTGCGGATGAAGTCATCAGGGCTACGGGCCAAATTAATACGACAGGTGGGGCTAGAATGGGCAACGAATGCGCCGGAGAGCGCGCTGCAGTGGTTACTGAACAATGCTCCTGATGAGGGCAAGGCCGATATTCTAAGGGAGGCAATAGCACGCTGGGCACAGTCAACACCCAATCGGGCGGCTACTTGGCTTCGTCGGTTGACTCCTGGTCCTGATACAGACCAGGCTATTGCCGCACTGGCACAGCAGATTGTACACCGTGATCCGGAGGGGGCATTATCTTGGGCTTCCACCATCAAGAGCCGGATAATGCGGGAACAGACAATTTCATCCGTGTTTGCCCAGTGGGCAATTCGACATCCCCGGGAAGCGGCTCAAAGGCTGGAGAAAACCAATTTTCCGAAGGATCAGGTGTCTAAGCTTCGCCTACTTGTCGCCCCTAATTTACCTGAGGTGTCTCCCTGACTTCTTTTTTGAGGCATAGGTAATAGTCACACAGGTCTCTGGATTGCTCCGATCGCTCATTATCTTTAGCTGATAAGCTGTTTGCTTGCATGCACCAGAATCCTAAACGTCTTGGGAGGACTTGAGCGCATCAGTAAGTTGCGTTATATTTAAACCATCTTCCCCCTCCCCCTCATGAGTCCCAACCTTCCCAAGTCTTCTGTGACGAAGGTAACAGAGTGGCGTGTTGCTGCTATTATTTTCCTCCTTCATTGTTCCTTCCTGTTTTCTGTTCATGCTGATTCGATTGCCAGAATCTGGAATGAGCAGAATCTTGATGCCATTCGAGCAGACATTCCTCACCCCCCAGTCCACGCCCGTAATCTCTTTCATGTGTCTGTAGCCATGTGGGATGCCTGGGCTGCTTATGATCCACAGGCAGTAGGATACATATATAACGAAACGGCCACAGCACCTGACCCGGATGGAGATGGAGTAGACGCAGGTGATATCAATGTTGCACGGTCGGAGGCAATCAGTTTTGCTGCTTACCGTATACTGGCATGGCGATATGCAAACTCGGTGTCTGCTGAAGAGACTGCATTAAATCTTTCCCAGCAAATGACCGCATTGGGTTACGATGAGTCTAATATTTCCATTGTAGGGGACAGTCCTTCAAGCCTTGGCAATCGTATTGCTGAAGCCATTATTAATTTTTTTCTAAATGATGGATCCAATGAGACTGGTGGGTATGCGGATTTAACCTATTCTCCCCTTAACGATCCGCTGCCTCTTGAGGAACCTGGGGCTACATTGGCTACGATTTTTGACGTGAACCGATGGGCACCGATTGCCTTCGGCGACTTTGCGCTTACCCAAAATGGCTTTCAAGCGGATTTAATTCAGTCTTTCCAAGGCTCTCAGTGGTCGCAAGTGCGGGCGTTTGCCTTGTCACAGCGAGACCATCAGGATGATCCTTACCTCGATCCCGGACCACCACCGCAGTTGGGAGGGCAGGGCGATGCGGATTTCAAGGACAATATTAATGATGTGCTGCGTTACAGCAGGATGCTCGATCCAAACAGCCCAGACATCATCAATATTTCACCGAGGGTGCATGGAAATAATCCTTTGGGACAACACAATGGAACGGGTCATGGGGACAATCCGATTACTGGGGAGCCTTATCCAGACAATACTGTCAAGTTAGCTGATTACGGAAGGGTCATCGCCGAATTTTGGGCTGATGGTCCTGACTCTGAAACCCCTCCAGGTCATTGGAATGTGGTGGGCAATGAAGTGAGCGAACATCCCGAAGTAGTTTTTAGGATTGGCGGCTCAGGGCCTGTGGTCGATGAATTGGAGTGGGATGTGAAACGTTACATGGCCATGAATGCTGCTATGCATGATGCGGCTACTGCTGCATGGACATGTAAGCGTTTCTATGATTATGGCAGACCAATTGCCATGTGTCGCTATATGGGATTATGGGGGCAGTCTTCGTATGCTGATCATCCTGATCCTGAGATTCAGTCTACCTATGACCCTGAGGGGCTGAAGTTAGAACCTGGGCTGGTAGAAGTGATTACGTCGCAAACTGCTGCTCTCGGAGAAAAACATGAGCACCTCAGTCCGTATGTAGGATCCATTGCAGTGCGGACTTGGGCCGGTGAGCCTGAGGATCCTGAAACTGAAGCTGGTGGGGTGGAATGGATTCTTGCTCAGAATTGGCTTCCTTACCAGAGGGATACATTCGTAACCCCTGCATTTGCTGGATATGTTTCTGGTCATTCCTGTTTCTCACGAGCGGGGGCGGAGGTTCTCAGTCTTTTTACAGGCAGTCCTTATTTTCCTGGAGGGCTTTCCGAGCACACCGAAGTTGCCGGGTCGCTGGAATTCGAACTGGGCCCTAGCACTGATGTGGTGTTGCAGTGGGCAACTTACTATGATGCAGCGGATGAAGCCGGTATTTCTCGGTTATACGGCGGGATACATGT
>CALCSP010000537.1 GCA_937893785.1 uncultured Verrucomicrobiales bacterium | reverse complement strand
CTCCGGCTTGGCTCGTGTGCTCAAGCTCAAGGGGGAACAGGGCTGAGAAGAACAATCATCCCTGGGTTTCATGAAGGATTCCGGGGACAACAACAAAAACCAAGAAAAACGATAACAATATAACCACGGTTCCTTGTCGGAGCAGTTGCTACTGTTCTGAAATGTTTCGGGGCTCCGAAACGCGACGACACCGTTTAAAAAGATGGCTGATATTGAAAAATTAACTGAAGAGCTGAGCGGACTAACCGTTCTTGAAGTTGCTGACCTTGTTAAGGCTTTGGAGGAGAAGTGGGGCGTTAGTGCCGCTGCTCCTGTTGCTGCTGCTGCACCCGCTGGTGGTGGAGATGGTGGCGGGGAAGCTGCTGAGGAGAAGACCGAGTTTGATGTCATCCTTGCGGAAGCTGGTGGCAACAAGATTGCTGTCATTAAGGAAGTCCGGGGAGCCGTGAGTGGTCTTGGACTGGCTGATGCCAAGAAGTTGGTAGAAGCTGCGCCTACTCCGCTTAAGGAGGGCTGTTCCAAGGAGGAGGCCGAAGAAATCAAGAGCAAGCTCGAGGCTGCTGGAGCCAAGGTAGAAATTAAGTAAGACCTTGCTAAAAGCGGCGATGAAGCCGCCATATGCCATTTCCCTGGTGTGGTGTTTAGGCACCACACCAGGGCCTTTAAAAGAAAGTTAAGATTTTTGCACACCGCCTTTAACGCCATTTCCAAAAATCCATCCCTATTTGTTTTGCTGAACCAATTCCTAAGGGACCAGGCCATTGGGCCACACATTACCAATTTATTAGAAGACCGGATACTCGTTAAACGGACCGGTCATTCCTGCTGTACAGGAAATTCCATCCCATTTGCAATGCCAGTAATTGGTCATTGCCAATAACAAAAAGCGGTAAGGATACCGCAATCTCCAAGCCATTTCAGAAAACCTAGCAGAAAGTCATGACAGAACGTCTTCATTTCGGAAAAATTGACGAGGTTGTTGAGGCCCCGAACCTCATTGAAATCCAGATACAGTCCTATCAGGACTTTCTTCAGGTGGAAACCGCGCCGAAGAAACGTAAGCAGGTGGGCTTACAGGCTGTTTTTAAGGAAGTGTTTCCGATCACATCTTATGATGACAAGGTCACTCTTGATTTTGTCGATTATGAGGTAGGTAAGCCAAAGTTGACCGCACTTGAGGCTATTCGTGACAGTGAAACATACAGTGCCCCGCTTTACGTGACATTTAGGTTGCAGGACGAGGCAGGCACAAAGGAGGAGCGCGTCTATATGGGAGAGCTGCCCTTGATGACTGCACGAGGCACTTTTGTGATCAATGGTGCCGAGCGTGTTGTTGTATCTCAGTTGCACCGTTCGCCAGGTGTGTGTTTTGAGACTAGCCTTCACCTTAACGGCAAGACTTTGCACAGTTTCAGGATTATTCCGGACAGAGGTTCTTGGCTTGAAGTGCAATTTGATACCAATGATCTCCTTTATGTTTATTTGGATCGCCGCCGCCGCCGTCGGAAGTTTCTTGCCTCCACTTTTCTCCGCACGCTTGGATTTGAAAAGGATGCGGATATCTGCAAGGAATTCTATGCTGTCGAGAAACTGAAGCTGTCTGCAAAAATGGACGAGGAGGAGCTTTCCACCAAGGTTCCCTTTGAAGATGTTTTGGATGGTGAGGCAATCATTGCCAACGCCTATGAGCCTCTTACTATTGGTTCCGTGCACCAGTTAATAGAGCTAGGTCACAAGACCCTTGAGGTGGTTGATGTTAAGGAGGGAGATATATTGATTAAATCTCTGCGTAAGGATCCAGCCAATAATGAGGAAGAGGCACTGAAGGACATTTACCGTCGTCTGCGCCCCGGAGATCCACCTACCACTGCAAATGCTCGTGCTTTGCTCAAGCGTCTCTTCTTCGATCCTAAGAAATATGATCTTACTCGTGTTGGTCGTTACAAGATCAACCAAAAATTGCATACCGATGTTGACGAAGGCGAAAGAATTTTGACCTCAAGCGACTTCGTTTCTGCAATGAAGTACCTTCTCAATCTGAAGAAGGGTGACGGCATTACCGATGACATAGACCACCTTGGCTCCCGTAGGGTTAGAGCAGTTGGAGAATTGCTTGCAAACCAGTGTCGTGTCGGGCTTGCTCGCACAGAGCGTCTCGTGAAGGAGCGCATGACTCTATTTGATGTCAACCTAGATGGCATGACGCCGCAGAAGCTGATTAACCCCAAGGCATTATCTGCTGTTGTGCGTGATTTCTTTGGTCGCAGCCAGTTGAGTCAGTTCATGGATCAGATTAACCCGTTGGCTGAATTAACGCATAAGCGCCGCCTTTCTGCTCTGGGCCCTGGGGGACTTAATCGTGATCGGGCTGGGTTTGAGGTGCGCGACGTGCACCCATCTCACTATGGCCGCATTTGTCCCATTGAGACTCCGGAAGGTCCCAACATCGGCCTGATTAACTCAATGAGTACTTATGCCCGCATCAATAGTTTCGGCTTCATTGAGACCCCTTACCGCAAGGTAAAGAATGGTAAGGTGAGTAAAGACATTCACTACCTGACTGCTGACCAGGAGGAAAATGAAGTTATTGCTCAGGCAAATAACCCTCTGGACAAAAATGGTAAGTTTTCTACTGAAAGGGTGACTGCCCGTTTTCGCGGGGATTTTCTTGAAGTGGAGCCTAGCGAGGCAACTCTGATGGATGTTTCTCCTAAGCAACTGGTGTCGATTGCCGCTTCATTGATTCCGTTTCTTGAGCATGATGATGCGAACCGTGCTCTGATGGGCTCAAATATGCAACGTCAGGGAGTGCCGTTGCTTACTGCTGAATCACCACTAGTCGGTACAGGCATGGAAGGTAAGGCTGCGCGTGATTCTCGCGCTGTTGTGGTTTCTGAAGGGCCGGGTAAGGTTGCTGCTGCAACCGCTGAGATCATTGTGGTTACCAAGGATGGAGAGTTACACGTTTCTGAGCAGAAATTCCTTTCCGAGCAGCGCAAGCTGAAGAGTGATCCTAATAAGGGCATCTATGTATATCCACTACGTAAGTTCATGCGCTCCAATTCCGGCACCTGCATCAACCAGAGGCCGATTGTAAAGCAGGGCCAGAGCGTGAAGGCTGGTGACGTGTTGGCTGATGGCCCATGCACGGAGGACGGCGAGTTGGCTATTGGGAAAAACGTGCTTGTGGCATTCATGCCCTGGAATGGTTATAACTTCGAGGATGCCATTACTATTTCAGAGCGGGTTGTAAAAGACGATGTTTATACATCGATTCATATCGCAAATTATGATGTGGGTGCTCGTGACACGAAACTGGGTCCTGAGGAGATTACCCGTGACATTCCCAACGTTGGGGAGGAAGCCCTAGCTGATCTTGGTCCGGATGGAGTGATCCGTGTCGGGGCTGAAGTGAAGCCCGGAGACATCTTGGTCGGCAAGATCACTCCTAAGAGTGAGACGGAACTGGCTCCAGAAGAGCGTCTTTTGCGTGCCATTTTTGGTGAAAAAGCGGCGGATGTTAAGGACACTTCACTTCGTGTTCCCTCTGGGTGCACCGGTATCGTCATGGATGTCAGGGTTTCTTCCCGGAACGAATCTGATAAAGAGCAGATGACCGATGCTGAGATGAAGCGACAGCTCAAGGGAATTGACTCTGACCACAAAAAGAAGCGTGATGAGCTCACCAACCAGCTTTCCGAAAAACTTTCCGACATTCTGCTCGGAGAAAAAATTCCTCTTGATGTAGTGAATGGAAAGTCCGGAGAACTTATTATTCCCGCTAACCGCAAAATCACTAAGACACTGCTCAAGAAGCTGGCAAGTGTTTATGATTCAATCGAGATTGATCCATCCCCGATCCGGAACAAGATCATGGAGATCATCAGCAGCTTTGAGTCCAAGTTCAGTGATATTGACTCTGAGCGTGAGCGTTCACTAGACCGCATGGAAAGTGGGGATGAGATTGATCCCGGGATTATTAAGTCGGTGAAGGTTTTCGTTGCCAGTAAGCGTAAGCTTTCAGTTGGTGACAAGATGGCCGGTCGCCATGGTAACAAGGGTGTTGTGGCTAAGATTGTACCGGAGGAAGATATGCCTTTTCTTGAGGATGGTCGACCGGTTGACATCTGCCTCAATCCTCTTGGCGTGCCTTCCCGAATGAATGTCGGGCAGGTTCTCGAGACGCATCTTGGCGTGGCTGCGAAGGCATTGGGCTTTAAGGTGGCCACTCCTATCTTTGACGGTATTCCGGAAACGAAAATCATGGAATTCCTCAAGGAGGCTAATGCTAAGGAGGGCTTTGAGTGGATTGGGTTGAATGGTAAATCCAAACTGTATGACGGTCTTACCGGTGACATGTTCCATCAGGAAGTGGTTGTCGGTTATATTTACATGCTTAAACTCGGCCACCTTGTCGCTGACAAGATACACGCCCGTGCTGTAGGCCCGTATTCACTGGTGACTCAGCAGCCTCTTGGTGGTAAGGCCCAGTATGGTGGGCAGCGATTTGGAGAGATGGAGGTCTGGGCTCTTGAGGCCTACGGTGCCGCCTATACTCTGCAGGAACTGCTCACGGTTAAATCCGATGATGTGCAGGGTCGCACTCGCATTTATGAATCAATCGTTAAGGGTGATAACAGCCTAGAGGCAGGAACACCGGAGTCGTTCAACGTGCTTATCAAGGAAATGCAGAGTCTCTGCCTTGATGTCAAGGTGGGTCCGAGTTCAAGGCCTGCGCTGGGTGAATCCATGGACTTTATAAGTGCCTAATCAAAATTTAATTGAATTATCGAAGAACGGTAAAAACCAAGACCACCTAATATAATGAGTGTTGAGTCAAACATACGTGAGCTTTTCGGAGCTGATACGAAGAAACCAGGTTTCGATCAGGTCAATATTACTGTTGCCGCTGCGGATACAATCCGCACTTGGAGCAGCGGTGAGGTCAAGAATCCGGAAACGATCAATTATCGGACTTTTAAGCCTGAAAAGGGCGGTCTGTTTTGTGAGCGGATATTTGGTCCGACCAAGGATTGGGAGTGTGCTTGCGGTAAGTATAAAAGAATTAAGCACAAGGGTGTTATTTGTGACCGTTGTGGTGTTGAGGTTACCCTGTCAAGAGTGCGACGTGAGCGTATGGGGCACATTGAACTGGCTGTGCCGGTAAGCCACATCTGGTTTTATAAGTGCATGCCTTCCCGCATTGGCCTCATGCTGGACATGAGTGCCCGCATGCTTGAGCGGGTGATTTATTATGAGGATTACATCGTTACTGATCCGGGTAAGACGCCTCTTGAGTTGGCACAATTGCTGACCGAGCAGGAATTGCGCGAGGCTGAGGACGAGTTCGGTGAAGATAGTTTCCGAGCAGGCATGGGTGCCGACGCTATTCGTGATTTGCTTAGCGGCATCGACCTTGTTGCTTTGGTCAAGGATCTCGAGGAGGCAATGACAAAGACGCGCTCCAAGCAGGTGCGCAAGAAACTTGCTAAAAGGCTCAAGCTTGCTCAGGGTTTTGCCCAGAGCCACACGCGTCCTGAGTGGATGATTCTTGAGGTTCTCCCCGTGATTCCTCCCGATTTGAGGCCACTGGTGCCACTTGAAGGCGGCCGCTTTGCCACTTCCGATCTGAACGACCTTTACCGTCGTGTGATTAACCGCAATAACCGTCTTAAAAACCTTCTACAATTAAAGACTCCAGAGGTCATTATCCGTAACGAGAAGCGCATGTTGCAAGAGGCGGTTGATGCCCTCTTTGACAATGGTCGGCATGGTCGTGCCGTAACCGGGGCAGGTAACCGTGCGCTAAAGTCACTTTCCGATATGCTTAAGGGTAAAGGTGGGCGTTTCCGCCAAAACCTCCTAGGAAAGCGCGTGGATTACTCCGGCCGTTCGGTGATTGTTATTGGCCCAGAGTTGCAACTGCATCAGTGCGGATTGCCGAAGAAAATGGCCTTGGTTCTCTTTGAGCCATTCATCATACGTCGTCTTAAGGAGCTCGGGTATGTGCATACGGTGCGCTCAGCCAAAAAAATGATTGAGCGTAAGACACCGGAGGTGTGGGATATTTTGGAAGAAGTGACCAAGGGTCACCCTGTTCTTCTAAACCGTGCACCTACTTTGCACAGGCTATCCATTCAGGCTTTTGAGCCAGTGCTCATTGAGGGTGCGGCTATCCGCCTACATCCACTTACTTGCTCAGCATACAATGCGGATTTCGATGGTGACCAAATGGCGGTACATGTGCCGCTTTCTGTTGAGTCTCAGATGGAGGCTCGCATGCTGATGCTGGCACCAAATAATATCTTCTCGCCATCCAGTGGTCGACCAATTACCACGCCGTCGCAGGATATCACCCTTGGGTGTTATTTTCTGACACATGAGCGCCACCATATTACCTATTCAGGTGATCAGGAGAGACGGGCACCTCTTTTTGAATCTACTACGGAGGTGGAATTCGCCATTGCTCAGCGCGCGGTTTCGCTTCATTGCAAAATCCGTCTTGCCAACCCTGATCGCGGTAAGGACACCATATACGGAGACAAGGAATCGGTGGTGATTGAAACCACTCCGGGACGGGTTCGCTTTAACGAGATTTGGCCACAAGAAACCAATGAGGATGGCAAGAGTCTCGGATTTGTAAACGACACCATCGGCAAAAAGCAGCTTTCCGATGTGATCTGGCGTGCTTACCAGGTTTCAGGTCTTCAATCCACAGTGAATGCACTGGATAGTCTGAAGCATCTTGGATTCCGCGAGGCAACGCGCGCCGGTGTTTCCATCGGGATTACCGACATGGTCATTCCGCAGGAGAAGAGCTCAGAGCTTAAGAGTGCTTACAAGCAGCTTGACGTTGTAGAGAAGCAATACCGCAGGGGTATTATCACTGACGGTGAGCGTTATAATAAGATCATTGACATCTGGACGGCTGCCGGTGATCAGATCGCTTCCGCGCTCTACCGTACATTGGAATATAATGACGGTAATGAAGTAGCCAATCCCCTTTACATGATGGTGGATTCCGGAGCACGAGGAAATAAGCAGCAGATTAAACAATTGTCTGGCATGCGTGGTCTCATGGCCAAGCCTTCAGGTGAGATCATTGAGCGGCCAATTACTTCTAATTTCCGTGAAGGTCTTTCCGTGCTGGAGTATTTTGTGTCTACGCATGGTGCCCGTAAGGGACTTGCTGACACAGCTCTTAAGACCGCGGACTCCGGTTACCTGACAAGGAAACTGGTGGATGTATCCCAAGATGTTATCATTACCAGCGAGGATTGTGGAACGACTCAGGGTATTACGGTGAAATCCATCTATGAGGGTGATGAGGAAGTTGTTGACCTTGCGACTCGTGTCTATGGTCGTACAAGTTGCGAGAAGATTGTTGATCCGGTATCACAAGAAGTCATTGTTGATGTAAATCAGATCATTGATGAGCCTACAGGGCTCAAGTTACAGGATATAGGGCATGAGCAGATGCGCATTCGCTCTGTGCTTACCTGTGAGTCCCTTCAGGGTATTTGTGCATTGTGTTATGGTTTGAATTTGGCCAACGGTGAGCCTGTGAAGATTGGCGAGGCAGTCGGAATCATTGCTGCTCAGTCGATTGGTGAGCCTGGTACACAACTTACGATGCGTACTTTCCACATTGGTGGTGTTGCGCAGCAGGCACTCAAACAGCCGGTTATTCAGGTGTCCAATAAGGGTTTTGTTCGCTACAAGGATTTGCGGACGGTGGAGTCGCTTGACGGCAAATTCATTGTATTAAACAAGAGTGGCTCTCTAGCCATTGTGAACGATAAGGGCATGGAGCTGGAGTCACATCCGCTGGTGATCGGAACGATCATCGAGCCGGCTGATGGTGCGGAAGTGACGCGAGGTGATCAAGTGGCGACTTGGGACCCGCATAATGTTCCGATTATCACAGAGAAGGGTGGGAAGATTGAATTCCGAGATATGATTCCCGGAATTACCATCAAGAAGGAGAAGGATGAAGCTACCGGTGTCCAGGGAATGGTTGTGATTGAGCACAAGGAGGATCTGCATCCTCAGGTTGTGATTACCGATCCTAAGACAAAGGAAATTCTAGCCAGTTATTCTGTTCCCACCGGGGCACACCTTTCTGTTAAGGATAAGGAAAAGGTTCAAGGTGGTGCTTTGTTGGCAAAGACTCCAAGAAAGGTTGCAAAGACAAAGGATATTACAGGTGGTCTACCTCGTGTAGCGGAATTGTTTGAGGCTCGTAAACCGAAGGATAATGCAGAGATTGCCAAAATTGACGGTGTCGTCAGTTTTGAAGGCATGTCCCGCGGCAAGCGTAAATTGATCGTTACCGATCCGGAAACTGGCGAGACTGCTGAGCACCTGATCCCTCGTAACAAACATATTACTGTCTATGAGGAAGACACGGTCCGTCGTGCCGATTTGTTGACCGATGGTCCAGTAGTGCCTCATGAGATTCTCGAGATTCTTGGCACACATGCACTGATGGAGCACTTAGTTTCCGAGGTGCAGGAGGTCTATCGTCTCCAAGGTGTAGAGATCAATGATAAGCACATCGAGATCATTGTGCGTCAGATGTTGCGTAAGGTGCGTATTACCGATCCAGGGGATACTACCTTCCTTTGGGGAGATCAGGTTGAGCGGACGGAGTTCCTGAGGACCAATGCAGAGATGGAGGAGCAGGGTGGAAAACCTGCTGAAGCTGAGCCGGTGCTCTTGGGTATTACCAAGGCTTCCCTTGAGACGGAGAGCTTTATTTCAGCGGCGAGTTTCCAGGATACCACACGTGTATTGACGGATGCTGCCACTCTTGGAAAAACCGATTATCTTCGTGGCTTTAAGGAAAATGTCATTATGGGTCACCTTATCCCGGCAGGTAGTGGATTTGGAACCAAGCGTAGTGTGGAGATTCTTGAAACGGTTGAACCTCCTGAGGTCGAAGGTGCTGATTCTGAAGCGAATACTCCAAGTGCGGAAGGTTCAGAAGAGAGCGCTGAGGCAAGCCTTGAAGCTCTTTTGGGTGGAGGCATGGATCCTTCTGCCGAATCTGATACAGGCTCTGATGTTGAAGAGCCTTCTGCCGGGATTCCTACAGAGGTCTCTGATGAAGCAGCAAATGCTCAAAGTCCTGATGAAGTATCAGCCGAAGCTCCGATTGAAGAGCCTAGTGTTGAACCAGTTGTGGATTCTACAGAAGAACCTGCAGAATCTGCAGAACCCGGTGACTCCGTGGACCCGGATGCTGAGCCTGAAGCAGAATCTCAGTCCATTGGGGCCTAACTCCGTAAACTGAGAGGTATTTGTATCTAAAAAGTCCCACCGCTTGAAAGCGGTGGGACTTTTTTTCTGAGCAAAGTGCGTTTGGTCGGAATTGCATGAGGGCTGGTGGTGGTTGATAATTGGAATTGTTGTGAGCCTTTCTGAGAAGGATAAGGAATTTTTGTGGCACCCTTTTACTGCGATGAGTGATTGGTGTGCCGATGATTATGAGCCACTCATTATCGACAAGGGGCGGGGGGTGCATTTGTATGATTGCGATGGCAATCGTTACATTGATGGCAACGCCTCCATATGGACGAATATCCATGGGCACAGCCACCCTGTGATCGATTCAGCCATTCGTGAGCAACTCGAAAAAATTGCGCACTGTTCTTTCCTCGGAACTACCAATGAGCCTGCTATTTTGCTTGCAGAGAAACTGGTTCGTTTATTTCCGCCCGCCACATTGGGACGGGTATTTTTCAGTGATGATGGATCCACTGCTGTAGAGTGTGCGCTAAAGATGGCGATCCAGTATTTTCAGCTCACCGGGGACAAGCATCGAGACCAATTCATTGCTTTTCAGGGTGCCTATCACGGTGACACCATGGGAGCATCAGCGCTTGGCAAGATCTCCACCTTTCACAAGAGGTTTGAGGATTTTGGAATGCCGGTTTGCCACCTTGAGCAAACCAGTCAGTTGCAAGGTGTCGATGGCACAAAGGTGATTGCTGTCGTGATTGAGCCTCTTGTGCAGGGGGCAGCCGGGATTCGCCTTTGGCCTTCGGGCATGCTCAAAGAATTGCGGCATTGGTGTGATGAAAATGGAGTCCTGCTGATTTTTGATGAGGTCATGACCGGTTTTGGTAGGACCGGTAAGATGTTTGCCTGTGAGCATGAGGAGGTGGTGCCTGATCTTATGGCACTGGCCAAGGGACTAACTGGCGGTTACCTGCCGTTGGCTGCTACCCTATGCAGTGCGTCTATTTACGAGGCTTTTCTCGGTGATCCTGAGCGAACCTTTTATTACGGACACAGCTACAGCGGCAACCCACTGGGTTGCGCGGCAGCTCTGGCCAACCTCAGGGTTTTTGAGGATGAGGATACACTTGAGCAACTGCCGCCTAAGGTGGAACACCTTGCTGGGAGCCTAAAATCCCTTGCAGAGGGGTCTTCCCATGTGGCTGAAGTGCGGCAGTGCGGAATGATCGCTGGTATTGAATTGAGTGGCGGAGACGGCTCATTGGGGGCTCGCTGTTGTGCTGCTGCCAGAAAGTATGGTTTACTGACCCGTTCAATCGGCGACACCGTGGTTTTTCTGCCACCATTGGTCATCGCGTCGGATGAGATTGATAAGGCAATGAAAGCTCTGGAGCGGAGTATTTCGGATATTCTCGGTTAGGGGCTTCCTGCTTGAGTTGCGTCCTTGTCAGCAGGATGATTTTCCGCTTTGTTTGGAAAGTGTCTCGGCTGTTGATTTTAATCCTACCCGTTATAGGTCTCGCGTTCTCAGTCCCCTGGTTTTTCAACGAGGATTCAGGAGAACGTTTTCTTGGGCTTCCTTCATGGGTGGGCTATGCTCTTTTGGTTGCTGTCGGATATGCGCTTGTGGTGGCTTTTTTGATTGGCCGTTTCTGGGATGTCTCTGCCGGGCATCAAGAGGAGGATGAGTGATTCAATAAAAGATGCCGGTTATGAACTGGGCACTGGGGGACTAGTGTTTATTGGCCTGTATGTGCTCTCCTTGCTTTTGATTGGGTGGTTTGGTCATCGAGCGAAGAAAGCCAATACCCTTGAGGATCATTACTTGGGGGGGCGGACATTTGGTTTAGGGGTGCTATTCCTGACTCTTTATGCCACGCAATACAGCGGCAACAGCTTCATGGGATTTGTTGGCAAGGCTTACCGGGGAGGGTTCCCGTTCCTTTCTGCAGTAGTGGCCATGATGGCAGTTGTTGGCGGCTATTTCCTTTTTGCACCCCGGTTGCATCGGCTTTCCCGTCGTCGGCGTTATGTGACCCTTGGGGATTACGTTCAGGACCGCTTTTCACTGCGCCTTCTTACCGTGTTCATTGTATTGCTAGGTATATTCGGTCTTGGCAATTATGTGCTGACCAACCTGCTCGCGCTGGGTAAGCTGGCTGAAGTGGTCAGTGGAGGAACGGTGAATTTCAATGTTGCTGTTCTGCTTTTGGCTGCCGTGATGCTTGTCTATGAGACCATGGGAGGGATGCGCAGTGTCGCTTGGACGGACGTGACACAGGGGGTCATCCTGCTGCTTAGCCTTGGCTTGATTGCCTTTGCCCTGTTTTTTCACCTTGGAGGCCCTGCCAGTGTGGCTGCGGAGCTTGAAGCGGAGCGGCCTGATATCTGGCTGCCACCTGACTTGAATCAAAACATTACTTGGTTGAGCACTGCCCTCCTGTTTTTCTTCGGGATCTCAATGTATCCACATGCCATTCAGCGTATTTACGCAGCCCGGGATGAAAACACCCTGAGGCGTTCATTGCAGGTCATGGCCTTCATGCCACTGGTGACCACCTTGATCCTGGTCTTGCTCGGCGTCATGGCGATCGCAATTCTTCCT
>CALCSP010000536.1 GCA_937893785.1 uncultured Verrucomicrobiales bacterium | reverse complement strand
CTCCTCTTCTCTCCCCTCTCCCTCCTGCCTTGCCCTGTCCCTATCCGCCCGGTATTCCCTCGCGGCAATGAAGGTATCCTTCATGATCTGCTCCACTCCCATTCGGGTCTGAGGATAACGCGTGGTATTGTTATGCCCCCAGTTGGACTGCTTGACATTTTCCCCCAGAGCAAACTTTACCCCCGGCTTGGCTCCCTTGAATCGTAGCCCCTCGGCACCTGCCCCCCAGCGCAATTTGATCACCTGATTCTGACCGCCCATCGCATTGGCCGAACCATGCAGAAGGTTGGCCGTTGTCAAACCCCCACCCAGCTGGCGATAAAGGGAAATATCCGTCGGGTCTACCACATCACCAATGCGCACCTCGACTGTGACCGAGTGAGTTCCCTCATTGACACCACGACTGATTGCCGCATGCGAGTGGCAGTCAATAAGCCCCGGAGTCACATGTCTGCCCGCCGCATCAAATATAAGTGCTCCATCGGGAACCTTGAGGGATTTTCCGACCGCACGGATTCGGCCCTTCTCAATAAACACATCGCCATCCTTAAGCACTCCTTCCGGCCCGCAGGTCCAAACGGTAGCACCACGAATCAGCAAGCGCTCCGGCTGCTCAGGCATCCCGGAAAACCCGTAGGCACCAGCCGGATAATGATCAAACTTTAGAGGAGGAATTTCACCCTCGGCTTTTTCTGTGTCTTTCTTCTGATTATTCCCGTCCGCCGTGCCGTCCTTGTCTTCAAGATCTCCGGTATGCTTCCCTTCCCACCAAAACGCATTTCCTCCCGGCATCACAGCAATGCCGCTGAGTGTCTTCTTATCCGGATCAAAGTTGGCCGAAAGTCTGGCAAAACTCTCTTCCCCTCCAAGCAGCCTTGCAGGCGGGAAAAGCAGCAAACGCTCGTCTTTCCACCGTGCGTCAAAGGAATCCTTACCGGATTTCACCTTTGGTCTCTTGCCGTCGCCAATCTGCCACTTGAGAGGCTTTTCAAGATCAGGCCAGTTGATTTCCCATTTACCGGAGGCATCAGGTGTCTCCCCCTTTTCCATGGGATAGGGTAAGCCGTCAACCCAGGTTGCCATTATCTCGGCATCCTCATCCATAAAAAGATCACCCTTTGAAACGACAAGGTTGGCAATACTTCCCGGTAAAAGCTCGCCACAGCGCCCCTCAATGCCAAGCATTTTCGCCGGATGGCTTGTCAGTGCTTGGAGTGCTTCCCCAGCGGGCAATCCACGCTTTACCGCCAGCCTGACCTGCTTCCAGAACATCGCACCGACATCCTCTAGGTTGTATGCCGTCAGGGCAAATTCCACCCCCTCCTTGGCAAGAAGGGCTGCATTGGACGGCGCAAACTCCCAATGCTCAAGCTCAGCAAGGGAATAACCCATACCGGTAGTCACATCACCGATAGCAGGATCCTTGGGAAAATTCATCGGCAGGATCAATGGCCATTTCAACCCGCTCAATTCTTTCAGCCTTCGATACTCGTAGCCATTGCCTCGCAAGACCGGCTGCAAATCAAATTCCCTGCCAATGGCGGCAATCCTGGCGTAATCCAGTTCATCGCGGGCGATCAGAAAAGTGCGCCCTTCCAAGGCGAGGGCGGCCAGCGCACGGTTGTCCGCAGGTCTTTTTATCTTGATCGGGTTGGCAAGATGGGCAGCAGATGCCCTTTGATACCAAAGCGCGTCCGAACAAGTTTGCCTGACCAGCGCAATCGCTCCCATCAATGATGATGGGTAACCTCCTCCACCATTGGCAAAGTCAATGACCTGACCGCTTGACGGAACAATGACCTGCTCGCCACGCTGACCTTCCCGCAACAGGACAACGGCACCCTGTCCCCTGAAAATTCCACTCTCTGCCACCACATGAGCCACGCAGAAACCAAGCTCGCGCCTCTTTTCCAGCAGGTCGCCGGATGGAAGTGTCCCCGCTGCCACCATTCTCTCGGGGCGCACTCCCTTGTGCCAGTGCTGCCCTTTTTCATTTTCATCCTGCGCTGCCTCCCACCATGACTCAATAAATCCCGGGTAGATGCGCCTGCCTGCCACATCCCAGACACGGGCAGCTTTGGGCACCTCCAGCTCATCGCCAATAGCCTCAATCCTCCCATCGCGTATGATCACTGTCGCCTTGAACGCTCCCTTAGGAGAAACAACCTCGCCGCCCACAAGGGCATGCAAAGCCGGGTCATTTTGTCGCAAACCCTCAACCGGACGCACATTTTGCTGGGCAGATAAAGGCAACAACAGGGCAAGCGTGGCCAACATTAAAAAAAATTTCACTTCGCGACTATAGGAGCGAAATGGGTTATATTTCAACAGGGCATCCATCATAAAGCCATGCCATTGAGCAAATAATGGGCAATGGATGAAAGAATCACACCAGTGAATGCGTAAATGATCCATGACGCAAATTGTTCAATAAGGACCCTTGAACCTACCAACAGCCCAAAACCTACCAAAAAGATGAACCTTACAAAATATCAGAACACCATGATACTGTCCATGCTCGCCATTGGACTTCTGGTCAACATTTCCCAGGCACAGGGCAATCGTTACGGCTTTAACGAAAAAGAAACGGCCGATTCAACGAACCTTGAAAACAGCAGGCAGATCATAGCACCAAACAAAACGACGCAGCCTCAGGGTGACTTCTGGCAAAGG
>CALCSP010000535.1 GCA_937893785.1 uncultured Verrucomicrobiales bacterium | reverse complement strand
ACTATGGCGTTATATCAGAATGTCGTTTAACCTTCCCGATATGCAATAGACGACTCGGAGTTGTAATGGAAGAGACGCCCACATTAATCATTCGCAACGGAACTATCATTGACGGCTCTGGTGGCCAGACTTATGAAGCGGATATTGAAGTTACCGGCTCTAAAATAAGCCATATTGGAAAATCTCACAGAAAAGCTGATTATGAAATAGATGCGAGCGATCGAATTGTCACGCCTGGCTTTGTAGATATTCATACCCACTATGATGCGCAAGTTACATGGGCTAATCAAATAACTCCTTCCTCCTGCAACGGAGTAACATCCGTGTTAATGGGCAATTGTGGTGTTGGTTTTGCTCCGGTTAACCCGGATCAACACGACATGTTAATTTCTTTGATGGAAGGCGTTGAAGATATACCCGAAGTTGTTCTTAGTGAAGGGCTGCCTTGGACCTGGGAAACTTTTGCTGACTATCTCGATACGTTGGAAGAGAGAAGTTTTGATGTTGATGTTGCAACGCAGGTCCCTCACGCAGCTTTAAGAGTTTATGTAATGGGCAAACGCGGTGCTAGCCGTGAACCCGCTACTTCCGAAGATAGAGCAAAAATGGCTAAATTAGCAGCTGAAGGTATCCAAGCTGGCGCCTTTGGATTTTCTACATCCCGACTGCTACAACACCGCACAGCTGAAGGTGAGCCAATTCCTTCTTATGGCGCCGCTGAAGAAGAACTCCAAGAAATTGCAGGAGCTATCTCAAAGATCGGCCGGGGCTGGCTGCAAGTTGTTGCTGATTTCGGGGAAAGCCAAGAATCCGAGTTCTCCATGCTAAAACGGCTAGTAGAAAAGTCCGGATTACCTCTTACAATGACATTACTTCAACGCGACTCTTGGCCAAATGAATGGTCTGAGCTTTTAGAGAAGATAGAAGCGGCAAATACCGAAGGACATTTGATAACTGGTCAAGTGAGAGGCCGCCCAACAAGTACTCTTCTTGGTTTCGAACTTTCTGAAAATCCTTTCTTAGGTTGCCCAAGTTGGAGTGAAGTAGCAACTTTGGATATAAAAGCTAAATTTAAAGTGTTAAGTGACCCAGCGTTCAGAGAACGATTAGTTAACGAACCAGGTGGAACGAAAGAACAAATTGCAAGATACCGTGATTGGGATAAAATTTTTCTGCTTGGGAATCCACCTCAATACGAGCCTCTTCCAGAAAGCAGCATTGCTTCACTTGCAAAAAAACAAAACACAAGTCCTGCTAAGATAGCTTTTGATTTAATGATGGAAGATGAGGGAAAAACAATACTGTATCACCCTATGTCAAACTATAGTGCTGGTGACATGTCCTGCGTTCATTCGATGCTACAGCACCCTAATACATTAATGGGGCTAGGAGACGGCGGAGCACATGTTGGAATAATGTGTGATGCAACAGACATGACACATGCCCTAACACACTGGACCCGCGATCGAACACGAGGGGACTTACTTCCAATTGAAAACATTGTTCAAAGAATGACTTACAACAATGCTCGAGCAATCGGCCTTAACGACAGAGGGTTAATTCGAGCGGGCTATAAAGCCGATATTAATGTCATTAATTATGATCAACTTCAACTTGATGCACCGAAGATACATTACGATCTTCCTGCAGGGGGAAAACGTCTTATCCAAAAGGCAACTGGATATGACCACACTATTTTATCCGGCGTGCCAGTATGGGTGAACGGCAATCCAACCGGTCAATTGCCTGGCAAACTTTTACGAAGTCAATAAAATTTAGGTCGTTACTGATATGCGAGCAAGTTGGTATGAAAAAACCGGACCGGCAATAGATGTGCTCCAAATTGGCAAGCTCCACGGGGCAGGAAAAGCTCGCAAAGAGACACCTGGAAACCACTATGTCCATTTCCTT
>CALCSP010000534.1 GCA_937893785.1 uncultured Verrucomicrobiales bacterium | reverse complement strand
GGTCTGGGCATTGACCTGATCCAGCTCAAGAGCGTCAACGCGCCGCGCGAAGTACAGGCTTCATTCAATGAAGTGGAAGCCGCAAAACAGGAACTGGAACAGTCCAAGAACCGTGCCACGGGAACAAAACTCAGTGCACTCAAGGCAGAGCAGGGAAAAGCGGACAAGCTGGTCCTCGAAGCGGAAGGCTACGCTACAGAAAGAATCAATCAGGCGGAAGGGGACGTGGCCAAATTCAATGCGATCCTTGAGGAATATATCAAGGCACCGGAGGTCACCAGACAACGCCTCTACCTGGAAGTGATGGCGGAAACACTTCCCAAGCTGGGACGCAAGATCATCCTTGATGATGAGGCGCAGCAGCTCCTGCCCTTCCTGCAGATCGATCCGGGAACGAAGAACCTCAACACGGGAGGAAAAGCCAGATAATGACCATCGCTTTCCGCATCATTATCGCCGGCATCCTTATTGTCATGGCCGTGTTCTTTACCGGGGCAGCCTACACCGTGAGGGAATACGAGCAGGTCATTATCACGCAGTTCGGCCAGGTCAAGGGAGATGCCATTACGGATGCTGGCCTGCACTTCAAGTTACCTTTCATTCAGACGGCAAACCGCTTCGATAAGCGCGCCCTGGAATGGGATGGAGCGCCCA
Organism: uncultured Verrucomicrobiales bacterium; assembly: GCA_937893785.1. Classification (GTDB taxonomy): domain Bacteria; phylum Verrucomicrobiota; class Verrucomicrobiia; order Verrucomicrobiales; family DEV007; genus CACIUL01. Next base: position 2,300 of record CALCSP010000534.1, on the reverse strand, counting down.
ATGAAATGCCCACCCGGGAAAAGACCTACATAGTGGTTGATACCTTCGGTAGGTGGAAAATCGGAGACGCACGGCTCTACTATGAAAGCCTGAAGGAGGAGCGCCGTGCCCAGTCTCGCATCGATGATATCCTGGGAAGCAAAACCCGGGGTGCCGTTGCCAACCATAATCTCATCGAGATCGTGCGCACCACCAAGGGGCGGATCCCCGAGGTGGAAACCCCTGCCGCCGAAAATGATGCCGCCGAAGAAGGCAAGGAAGTAAATCCCGTTGAAATCAAGCAAGCGATCTGGAAGCCCATCACCAAGGGCAGAAACAAGATTGAGCAGGAAATCTTTGCGGCAGCGAAAGAGGAGCTCAAGCCCTTGGGAATTGACCTACTCGACATTCGCTTCAAGCGCTTTAATTACCGACCGGAGGTCAGCAGGCAGATATACACCCGCATGACCACCGAGCGCCAGGCGATTGCCGATGAATACCGGGCGGAAGGAAAAGGAGAGGGTGACCGCATCCTTGGTGAAATGGAAAAGGAGATCAAGCGCATTCAGTCCGAAGCCTACAAGCAGGTGGAGACGATCAAGGGAAATGCCGACGCTGAGGCAACAGCCACCTATGCTGCCGCCTACAACAAGAGCCAGGAAGCGGTGGATTTCTATGAGTTTACCAAGACCATGGACCTTTACCGCACCACCCTTTCCTCAGACACCTCGGTGATCCTCTCAACCAAAAGTGACCTGTTCCGTTTCCTGAAAGGGCATGGCGGAAAGCAGGCAGACCAGTAAGAGATAAACACTCCGACCATGGCTGCGCCGCAAAGCACGCATCATCCAGCCCGGTTGAACGCAATCTTTAAAGTCCTCAAGCCACTTCTGCTCAGTATCCTGTGCATCGCCGTCAACGGCTGTAAGCGTGAGGGATCCCCGGGTGATGGCTTTGACTTTCGGCTCGGCCACTGGACCGTGGAGATCACCAGCCGTGAAACGGGCAAGGAACCAGCGACTATTCGGCAGGAAATGATTGGCCGCTGGCAGGAGAAGGGAAAGTCGGTGGAAACCATTACCGAATTTTCCGCATCCGATGGCAAAGTTCTTCTGCTCAAGCGCATGGTGGTAACCTTCGATGAGAATCGTTCTTGCTATGTGGACACCAGCGAGCTCTCCAATGGGTCCAAGCTCATTCACCATACCACTTGGGATGAGGCCAATAGCGCATTTGCCATGAAACAAATTTTCCCGGAACCCGCCAAGGGAAGCCAAAGCAGCGTCAAGGCAACGCGGGTGGATAAGGACCACTTTACCCTCACATCGGAAAGAAAATCCTTTGGTATAACAGTGGGATCGGCCACAGGAAAGAAAACCCGTATCGGCAAGGCTGATAATGCACGCTTTGAGGAACTCGAGAAAAAGTTCGAGTCATGGCTTGTAAAAGCACAAGCCGCACAGAAAAGATAACAGCCGGGTAAGCCTGTGGATGTAGCGACAGCACAGCCGGCATTTTTCTATTCCACATGGGTAATAATTCGGGCTAATCTCATCAGTGATGCCTGAAAAACCAAGCCCGCCTCCTCCTTCCAACCTCATTCTTCGCCATGAGGAACAAGCAGCAAAGGAAGCCAGCGCCTGCGGATACCGTTATCGCCTGCTGAGCAGGGGGGATGATGATGTCGCCGCTTGGGCCCATGCTGTTGACATTAACGGCGCTCGTCCCCACTACCACAAACGCGCCACTGAGCTCTACTATGTGCTGGAAGGCGAGGGCACAGTGCTGCTCGACGGCAGGGAACATGATGTGCACAAGGGCAGCATGATCCATATTCCCCCCGGAGTAGTACACAGTGCCGCCGGAAAAATGCGGGTATTGGTTGTCGGAATTCCTGATATTGACGATTCCGATGTTTTCTATGTCGATGAGGACTGAGAGTGCCAATCACATTGTAGCCTTCATGCCATTGTGCCCTTTTTATTTACATCCTGTTTGAAAACCATGACCCAAACCAACACCCAGATTAATCTGGTGCGCCGTGACCCTTCCCCCGTGATCCTGATTGCCCTGCTGCTGGCTCTTGGTGCCCCGGCTTACAATACCAAGGCGCAAGTGGACAAGGATGCCTTACCGCCCGTAGAAAAAGGATTTAAGATTAATTTTTTCGTCAGGGAACCGCATATTATCAATCCCTCTTCCCTTTGTTTTGACCGGAAAGGGCGACTTTATGTTGGGGCCGGTCCGCAATACCGCCACCCAAAGGAGGATTCGCCGACCGACTACATCAAGATCCTGATCGATGCAGATGACGATGGGAT
>CALCSP010000533.1 GCA_937893785.1 uncultured Verrucomicrobiales bacterium | reverse complement strand
TCCGGACCCAACTGATCTTTTGTGTTCCCTTCAGGGCCACAGCTTTACCATCTTGGCCCTGAGCAGCAGCTTCAAAACCGGTCTGCGTCTCAAATTGGTCCTGATCATGCAGTTTGAACTCCCCGGAGATAAAATAGAAGTGCGCATGCTCGAAATGAGCGATCTCCCTGAACAGGGCATCCCACATGATCGAAGGTTTATTGCTGCCCATGATCTGCCACTGAACGGAACGAAAGAGAGGATGGGATTCAGCCTTCTGAGGGGTAAGTGATGAAGGCAGTTTAAAACCCTCGGCAAAGAGCTCTTCCTGCAATACCTTGTTTGGCAGTTTCAGTTCCATGACGCTACTCTTGAGAAGATCAAGTTTCGGCGTCAGCTCGAGAATGAGCTCCTCGACCGCCACCATGCGCTCGATTTTCAGTGCTTCACTTTCCTGCCGGGACGGGGATACGGGTGAATTTTTTGGGCTGCAGGCAATAATGCCACAGAGTAAAAGCAAAACCGTTACACGAAGCAGTTTGCCTTTAACCGATGTTTGTAAGGGGATAATTGTTCTCCCCGGTTTCATCAGGGTAGACGTTTTGCTCTCACAAAGAAGGGGTCAGATTCATCCCCTATCAGCTGGATAGTATAGGTCGTGGTATCGCCTTCACCAGCAGCAACGCTGTCATCGTATTCAAGCCAGGTCTCAAGGTCACTTGAAGTTTCGATGAGGAAAATCTGCCCAGCCTTTGAGGGGAAGGCTAGCGAGAGTTGGTTTAGGGATTGGTTGTATTGGAAATTGGTAATCAGGAACGGTGTGTTTACCAGTGTGGCTTCGGATACTTCTGCTGAAATGTAATCCAAGCCAATCCAGCCGGCGTTACCACCATCTCCCTTGCTGTCGCCGCCTGTGCGGGTGATCTCGATGATATTTTCACCTTCAACGGCATCCACATCCGCGGCGTTGAATGTCATGACTTCCAGAGTGTTGGTTTCGATATCTGTTTTTGTCAGAATATTGTTGCCGTTAAAACTGATCGCGACGTTGTGAATACCGTATGTGCCACCGTTGGCACCTGCCGCGGCATCCCACCAACCACCACCAATCAAATCGACAGTGAGCTTGATGCCGGATTCCGGCAGCGCCTGTCCCTCCGTCAGGTTAAAGTGGATCCGGTTGGTTGAGTCATTATTGGCAACAACCCGGTCAAAATTTTTCCAATCTTCATCAACAGCAACAACACCGATGCCATAAGTGCCGGCAAAATAGTAATCATCATCAAACACATCCGCAGCTCCGGGGGCGGGCTGAGATCCGTTCTCCTGAGAGAATTCACTGGTGTTGCCATTGTCTTCACCAAGGGTCCATAGAGGGGAGTATACCAGCGAAAACTCAACGGTGGTTGAAGTGCTTTCAGTATCGGCATCCGGAGTGTTTGGGCGTGTGGCTGTAAGGGTATAGGTTGTCGTTGCTGTTGGGCTTACATCGATGAACCCCTTGCCTTGAGCAGTGAGCGCAGTCACGTCACCAATGTTGTTGTCGATGGACACTGTGACATTTGGGTCGGGGTCAACGGACCAAGACAGCCGCGCTGTTGGCTCATCTGGAGTCACTACCGCAATATCGCTGATGAAGGACAAGGCAAGGTCCACGGTCACAGTGACCGTAGCGGTTTCGGTTTCCGCACCACGTACTGAGGTCAGGGTGTAAGTGGTGTTTTTGGTAGGACTGATCTGAAGGCTTCCTGTGCCGTTGATAGTCTGGGCGTTCACATTGCCGATTCCCTGATCAATGCTGACCTGAGCGGTCGGATCGACACGCCAGTCCAGACTGATAGTTTGCCCTGGCTGAATCAGGTCTTTGCTGGCTGTGAATGAGGAGATTGGATCTGTCAGGGGCACATTGCTCACGTCTGCCTCAAGGCTGATATAGTCAAACTGAATCCAGCCTGAACTACTGCCATCACCCCTGCTGTCTCCGCCAGTGCGAGTGATTTCGATAACATTTTCATTTTCCGTGGCATTGACCTCTTCAGCGGACAATTCCAGTTCCACCTTCGTGTCCGCACTAATACCGGCTTGGTTGTAAATTTCAGTGCCATTGAATTGAATGACAATATCATGAATGCCCCAGCCTCCATTACCTGGGTTTGGCTGTAGATCTGGATTCCACCAACCTCCCCCGCGCAGGTCAACAGCCAGGCGCAATTGACTTTCAGGGCGAGCTTCTAGGGCTCCTAGATTAAAGTGAATGCGGTTATTTGGGTCACCATTTGTCAATGCGCGGTCGAAGTTTTTTGGGTCCTCGTCCGAATCGACATCATTGATGGGGGCTG
>CALCSP010000532.1 GCA_937893785.1 uncultured Verrucomicrobiales bacterium | reverse complement strand
CGCTATTTTCGGCAAATGGCATCTTGGAATAGAAGCAGGCCGTAGACCTCAGGACAACGGGTTTGATGAAACCTTTGTGCTACCCAGCGGAGGACACGGCATGTTTAACATGAATCCTGTCATGATCCATAACGGGGAACTTGTGAAGTGCAAAGGATTCAGCACCGAAGTGATCATGGGTCAGACCTTAAGTTGGATTAAATACGCAAAAGAGAAGAAGAATCCTTTCTTCATCTATCTGCCTACCCCGGCACCGCATGGTCCTTATAAAGAAAATATCCCAGCGGAGTGGAAGAAAAAATGGTTGGAACAGGGATACAATCATAATGTAGCTGGACGTTACGCATTGGTTGAAGACCTGGATGCCCAACTCGGCAGGTTCATGAAGCAACTCAAGGCGTGGGACCTGATGAAAAACACGCTTGTTATCTTTATCACCGACAACGGACCCAACACCGGCGGGTATAAAAAAGATGGAAAGGCTCACAAGCTCTATCACGCCGGATTTTCAAAAGGCAAAGGTGGCGTATTTGAAGGGAGCACTCGAGTTCCTTCCTTTTGGCAATGGAAAGGCGTATTCGAGGAGGGAAGAGATATATCCAAACTGACCGCTCACTTCGACTTCTTTCCTACCTTTATGGAATTAGCTGGAATTGAACCCGTCGCGTCTACCCCCAAACACGAAGGGCGTTCGCTGCTCCCTCTTTTCAGTAATCCACAACACAGTTGGGCTGACCGCTATCTGTACTTCAATACCGGTAAGTGGGATCCCGAAGACAATGTAAAAGACTATAAATTCAAAAGCGCTGCCATTCGAAATTCCAAATACCGTTTGATTTGGTATAAAGATGAAGAAATCCTATTAAACTTGGAGGAAGAAATGACCAATTTGGATAATATCGCCTCAAGCCATCCCGAAATTGTAAAGACCATGAAGGCTGAATATGAAAAGTGGTGGAAACGCGTTTACCCTCACGCCGCAAAAATACTCCCCCCTGTGGTGGAACAGGAGTGGGAGAAGGCATTTTACCAACTTAGGAAACCTGAGTTCGCTCCCACCTATGAAGTGCCTGCTTTGTAATCACAATGTTCGTTGCACCTCTTTGACTTATGACACTTAAACTCAACCTACAGCCTACGGCGTCCTGCCGGTAGCCGGTGCGAGACTTTGGACTTTGAAACGGAGTTAGAAAATGAAGAAAATATTATTACCGGTTTTCCTGATCACGGCAGCAATAACAGGAATGCCCCTTAGACTAATTAGATTTACATTTAGTTTATTTTTAATCCTTCTTGGCGTGACATACTTTATGGTGGCTACTGCCGAGGGTGTTGAAATTCATTTTCCCAGTTCCGAGGACCCCAAGGTTACCTGTACCTTAACGGGACTGAAGGGGTATAACTCAGCTGATGCCCGGAATGCCATCAACAAGGGAATGTTTGGCGACTACTTGAAAGGCCTTACCCTTGCAAAGATTGGAGGAAAAAGACACTACGGGGTTGGCGATTCTAATGTTGACGCCAACGAAGCTGTTTTATTGACGGTGACTGAGGTGAACATAGGCGAAGATGAGGCTGTGTTGTTTACAGGAGCCGCGGCCCAGGGTTATGGCGATGAGGATTCTTCGGATTTTATCTGTTATGACGTCAGTGATAATGATGTCGTACACTCTGAATTTGATCGAAAAGGGAAGAGGAATAAATGGTTTCGTTCCGCTCAGTTTCTTGAAAAAGGTGATGTCATAATCCTAGCTGCAGGTGCATCGGGCAAACCTCAATGGAGGTTTATGAAAGCTTATGCAAAAGTAACCAAGAAGAAGACTCAAGGGGGTAAGTGGCGGGTGATTCCGGAAGATCCACGTTTTCCGACGGATGATGTTATTGTGGCGTATTGCGATGTAACCGATGCCAGATATGAACTGCCTGCTAATACAGAGAAACAGGATTGCACAGCAGCGATACAAGCTGCACTTGACGATGCCATCGCTGCAGGAGGTGGAACCGTGTTCCTGCCCGAGGGAAAATATCGTGTTGAGGGAACCTTAAACTTTTATCCAAATGTGTTCCTCAGGGGACGATGGCGTGAAATAACAGCAGAGAATGAATTAGCGGGATCGCTTATTATGGTGCATAGTAAAACAGATCAGCCCACCATTAAACTGAAAGGGGCGGGATGTGGTCTCCGTGATTTATCATTTTGGCGCCCAGACCAAAAAGTGACCAAGGATACAGCTTCAGAGCATCCATTTATTATAACAAGTGAAGCTTCGCCTGTCACCCTTGAGAATATTAATTTAATTAACCCCTATAACGGGATCGATTTATCACGATCCGGAACCTGCTGTCTTCGCGGTCTTTACGGTTCTCCACTAAATGTGGGGTTAACCGCAGACCGGAGTTTTGCGGTTTCACGTTATGACTCAATTCATTTTTCACCAGATTACTGGACATGGTCCGGTCTACCTGGAAGTCCCGGTAAAGATGGGGCACATCGCAGTTACATGAAAAATCATGGGACGGCTGTGAACATAAAGGAGATGGATGGATTTTATTTTGGTTTCTCTAAAATATCAGGCTTCAAAAAAGGACTTCATTTTGAGAAAGGTGCTTCAGGAGATGATGCGAGTGGAGAGATATGTTATGTATCAGTTACCGACTGCTATGATGCTCTGTATGTTGATGATTCGAAGGGCTTTCTGATAGTAGGATCTGCTTTTGAAGGCTCTAACTACGGTATATGGGGGAAAGACAATACCAAATACGAGCTCCTTTCTTGCACGGTTAAGGGGGGGAACAAAGCTATCTCAATTAAAAACGGTGCTGCAAAACTGGTGAATTGTAAGGTCTCAGGTGAAAAAAATATTACCGGAAGACGAACATCTTTCAGTGAGCACACTTATGCTGAGAAAATGCCGGTGTATAATAATAAATACAATCGGGTGCGTAAACCGACAAAGACGACACTATTTAATGTAAAAGATTACGGCGCAAAAGGGAATCGTTCTTCAGACGATACGAAAGCTTTTCAGGCTGCTATTGCAGCAGCTAAAAAGAACCTTGGCGGCATTGTTTTAGTCCCGGATGGTGAGTACAGGATAACCGATAACCTGGACCTTGGAAAGGGGATTGAATTGCGGGGAAATGCCGGTGGGCGCCTTATAACCAACGGGAAACCGGGCCAGGAGCTTGGCTCTCTTATTTTTATTGAAGTAGCTGAAGGCGATGAATATGACACTGCATTTGTTACGATGGGTGACGGCAGCGGATTGCGCGGGATCGGGTTTTTCTATCCCAGGCAGGATTTTAAAAATTTCAAGCAATATCCATTTATGATACGAGCAAATGGGAAAAACAACTATATCATCGACTGCTCAGGTGCTAACCCATACCTGGGAGCAGAACTCAATGGTGATGATCACCTGGTTGAATACAGTTTTTTGGGAGGGATGAGAAAGACATATCAGGCAAACAATTGCTCTGGAGGTCGGATACAAAATGTTCATATCAAGCCGGATTTTTGGCGTAGCGTCTGGTTGCCCGGCTGTCCGAAATCACCGGACCTTGAGCAGTTCAAATGGGAGGTCAATAAAATTTATGAAACCATCACGCTGAAGAATTG
>CALCSP010000531.1 GCA_937893785.1 uncultured Verrucomicrobiales bacterium | reverse complement strand
TGTTGCTCTCGCTTCGCAAAGTCGGTAAGGACGTATATATTTACACTGAGAACCTGAATAATTCGACGGCTCTACTTGGCAGTGTTGCAAATCACCTCACCCTTATGCCTGCTGGCGGGGTGAGTTTTAGTGGGCTGTATTCCGAGACAATGTATTTCAAAGGCTTGTTCGACAAGTTGGGAGTCAAGGTCGACGTGGTACACATTGGCAACTTTAAGAGTGCGGGTGAGACGTTCTCCCTTGAAGGGCCAAGCAAGGAAGCAAAGCTTCAGGATGCCGAGTTACTTGATGCCCTTTATTCACAACTCACAAAGGGTGTGGCGACAGGCAGGAAGCTGAGCGAGAAGACGATCAGGGAACTGATCGACGATGGCGCCTTGAACCCCCAGCGTGCGAAGGAGGCTGGGCTTGTTGATCAACTGGCATACAGGACGGACTTCATTAAATCCCTTCGTGAAAAATTCAGTGGGGCTCGTTTTGATACGGGGTATAAGCTTCCAGATCTAGAAGGACCACAAATTGACAGTCTCCTTGATCTTATGAAATTAATGTTTCAGAGCTCAGGATCCAAGCGTATCAAGGATGACTATATCGTCGTAATTCCTATGGAGGGCACGATTAGTGATGCTTCCGTAAAGCCTGTGCGTACAGAGCTTCTTCGTGCCGGTCGTGATCCTAAATGCAAAGGCGCAGTGCTGAGGGTTAACTCTCCGGGAGGTTCTGCGCTAGCCAGTGATGTCCTGTGGGAGGCTACTGCCGAGTTCAAGGCGAGCGGTAAACCTTTTGCGGTATCCATGGGGGGGGTAGCAGCCAGCGGCGGATATTATATATCAGCTGGTGCTGACCTTATCTTTGCTGAACTCGGCACAGTAACTGGTTCAATCGGTGTTGTTGGAATGAAAATAGCGATAGGGGGAGTTATGGAGAAAGTGGGGATTAGTGTACACGGACAAAAGCGCGGCAAGTTTGCTGATTTTTCCTCAATGTCCAGTTCAATGAGTGAAGAACAAAGGCAGGCAACACGCCGATCGATGCAGGACGTCTATGCTGTATTTAAGAAGAGGATCATTGACGGTAGGGGGGAGCGAATTCAAGGCGATCTGGAAAAGCTGGCGGGCGGAAGGGTTTACGCTGGATCACGTGCGCTTGAGCTTGGACTGATTGATCGGATAGGCGGAGTTATGGATGCCGTTGCCTACGTGGCTGAAAAGGCTGGATTAGATTCTGCTCCTGTGCAATTGCTTCCCGAGGCAAAGGGAAGCCTTGACGGTCTGTTTGGAGCACCTCAGAAGAATGACCCGAATGGTGAATTTATAGGCGTTCCTCGGAATTCATTACAGAGGGGCGGTATTGCTCGGCGGGTGAGTGAGCTTGGAATGATGGGACTTTTAGACAAGGATAAGCAGAGGGCTGTTGAGACTGCCCTCCAATGCATCGAAGCTGCTCAAAAAGAGGGCGTGATGCTGTTGGGACCTGCAATTAACGTGCGTCTGGATTGACCGGAAACCTTAAGTCATGCTTTCCGGGTCGAGCGCGGCTTCCAGTTGCTCGGCGCTGAGTCCAAGTTCAGCCAATTGTTCATTGCAGAGCTGACGCACCGTTTTTCCTGTTGCTACAGATTCCTTTGCGATTTTCGCTGCAAGCTCATAACCAATTTTAGGCGCTAGACTGGTTACCGTTGATAGCATCTCTAAGAAGTTTTTCATAACCATCAATAGCCCTCTCTTGTGGATAATCATGAGATAGAGTGGCAAGTTCCAAGTCATCATTAAGTCCAGGAGACTTAATTTCCATACGGATATCAAGGTGTGGGTTGGGTTGTAAACGCATGACGATACGGTCACCTACCTCACCATCATACAACTTCAGAGATGGTTCTTTAAGTTTGATAACCACCTCCACACATCCATATGGCATACACTTGCCTGTCAAGACACGAAAAGGTACTCCTTGCCAACGCCAGTTGTCACAGAATAAAGTACCAGCAACAAAGGTAGGAGTGGAACTGCTAGGATCAACACCCTCTTCATGACGATA
>CALCSP010000530.1 GCA_937893785.1 uncultured Verrucomicrobiales bacterium | reverse complement strand
GAGAGAGCGGCGCGCGGGTATCAATCGCTTTGTTGCGGCGACTTCTTGCGCTGGATTTGCGGCACAGGCAGCTGAAACTTTTGGCGATGCCGATTCAGCTCAGGCAATTGACGCGTGTGCCGAGAAGATTCTCAAGAGTTGGTTTAATACATTTCAGTTTTATGCGCCTGGCCACGATGGGCAATATTTAAATGAGCCGGATAAATGGTACCGTGCCTGGGGATACCAACCTAACTGTGTGAATCCAGCGGCGCGAGATTACGATACGGATACACCACGCGGTAAAGGTCAGGTTCGTGGTGAAGATCGCGCTCACATGAATTTCACGATGAAGTCATTCTATATGCATTATGAATCACAGCGGTATACACACATTATGACCTCTGAACGGATGGGTGATTTGGCGCGTACTTTCAACGAGATGGTTTTGCCTAAATATAACCAATGGCGCCCGCTTCCCCGGGCTTCCAAACATCCGAATGTCGACCCTGTTGAAGGAATAGGTGGGGTTCGTATTCATCCGTTACTGATGTTTACAGAATTCAATTCGGAACTTAAAAAGAAAGTGCTTCGAGCAATGGTTGAAGGACGTTACGAGCGGGACCTCTTGATCAACCGCGTCATGCTTGCTGAAATGCGTGCACGCAAACACGGCCAGATTCCGCGTTCCATCGTCAAGTGAGATGGCCTCAATCGCCGCTCAATTTGATGGTGGTTTCGGGCATTTAAGATCGCCGGAATGTGTTTTGTTCAAGGTGGATTTGGGCATTTGACTTTTCTTTGCTCGATTTGAGGTGAAGGTGAAAAAGTCTAACGCAGTCCTAGTCATAGTGTATTCCCCTTGGGGGCCTGCTTGCCTAACGGCGTATTGTGGATGGTGATACCAACTCATCAGGATGAAATAGTCGGGGTATGCTGCCTCAGGGTATTTTCGACTCATGCGCATGACCTGATTGTAGAAGGCTTTGTTCGATTCCATGCCACCAATATTGTCTGTAACGATAATGCCGAATTCTAGATCCAAATCCCTGCTGATTGTTTTCTTGAGTTGGTGTAGTTTTTTCCAGCCGAGTGTTTTTTCTATCGCGCTGTAGGGTGCATCAACATGAATGAACTGGATCGGCGCCCCGGCAGAACGGGATTTCGCGAGTAGGTCTGCATATGGATCCGCGTAAGAAACACCTTTGGCAGGCAGGGCATCAATGATGCCTATTTTAGATTGCGGGAACGTTTTGCGAAGCCATACGAGCTTCGGAACTGTAGTTTCAATTCTTTTTCTGATCTCCTGGATTTGTTGTTCAGGGGTCATCGATCTGGCTTTGAATTTGGAAAGCACACTTTGCAAGGCAAGGTGACTGATAACTAGACCGTTTTGCTCCAGTAATTTTATTGATGGAATGCGGTCAAGGGAAGGGTTGTCGATAGCGACTGGAATATTCTCCTTCTTGAGAAGTCCGCAGAAATGCCGGATTACCCATTCTTCTCCTAGGTCATTGATGACGTTCTTGAGCGTGTTGCCTCGAATGCAATAGACCGAAAGCTTTCTTCTCATCTGTTCCCATGAATCCGGATTTTCAAACATTTCCTTGAAATCATCCGGGTATCCTCCGGCTTTTCGCATGTTGTTATCCTCATACCAAAATGCTGTCTCAATCGCGAAACCTGCGGGAGTCGCAATCAATAACATTCCTATGATGCCGGTTCGTAGCAGTAGGTTAAGGTATTTTTGGGTCACTTGATGATTCGTCATCCTATTTGGATTAATTTGAGTCAGGAATCGCTGGTTTTAATATGTTGTCTCCATCAGAAGGATATAGAGCGCCTTCTTTTTCGAGACGATTTGCCATTCTCTTGGTCAATTCTTTCAGCTTGCCAGGTTCGCTTTTAGCTAAGTTTCTAGTTTCGAATGGATCCTCGCTCAGGTTGTATAACTCGTATCTGTTCTTTCCTTTATAACGGTAGATCAGTTTCCAATTACCTTTGCGGAAAGTAGTAAAGTAGGAACTGCGGTGAGAATGAGGAAAGTGGCACATGAAATGATCAGAGCGATCAGGGTTACTCTCCCCCGAGAATTGTTTTAGCAAACTTACACCATCTACAACGTGATTTGCAGGGTTCTTTGCTCCTGATATTTCAAGAATCGTTGAGTATATATCCATTATCGTTCCGATTTGATCGGTATGAAGCGAATTACTTGCGATGGGGAACATATTTTTATTACTGGTCTTTGCCCAGCCCGCGATGAAGGGCACGCGCATTCCGCCCTCGTAGCAAGTTGCCTTCTTTCCTCGCAACGGAAAGGAGCTAGAGTACCCGTGAACTGGGCCTAAAGGCGCATCGGATCCATTATCACCAACAAACAGAATAAGTGTATTTTCAGCCTCACCTTTGCTGGTTACGTGATCCATCAGGTCTCCAAGAGACTTGTCGATGCCTTCGATTAAAGTAGCGTATGCCTGAGCATTCTTTGGCTTCGTTGACTGCTTGTAGTTGTCTGCAAAACGAGGGTCCGAATTGAATGGGCTATGCACTGCATAGTGGGACATGTAGAGGAAGAAAGGCTTCTCATTTTCCAAGGATTTATCAATAGCGCTTATGGCTTCAAGGGTGATTGCTTCAGAGAGGAAGACACTGGTCTTATGGTATTTTTCAAGCCCGGGCACAGCACGCTTTCTACGTTTTGGGTTCAGGTTTCCATATCCATCTTCTCCATAATAACTTCCAGGTTGCCCGAAGGAGCAGCCTGCAATGTTTATATCGAATCCAAGATTTCTCGGATTTTCCCCGGTAAACCCGGTCGGAGCGAAATGGGCTTTGCCGGCGAAAATGGTTTGATAGCCTTGCTTGCGTAGAAGGGAGGGGAGTGTGACGTCCTTTTTAGTGAGTCCTTCCCATCTCCAGCCTTTAGGGCCGGCGTTTTTTTTCTCAGGCGAGATGAATTGGGTAACCCGGTGGCGTGCAGAGTTTTGGCCAGTCATGAGCGATGCTCTGGTGGGCGAGCAAACCGAATGAGCGTAGAACTGTGAGAACCGAATGCCCTGACTGGCTAAGCGTTCCATATTCGGGGTGCGATACCAATCATTGAGCGGATAACGTTTTGGTTTGCCTTCTTGATCGGACAACATTGGGACGGAGGTATCCATCAAACCCATGTCATCGACCAGAAAGAGAATGACGTTGGGTCTTTGGTCTTTCGCGTTTGCAGAAAGTTGTGAAATAAGAAAAACCTGAATAAATAGCACTGCTGTTTTTTTCATTTTTGTCTTCGTCCTTTTTTGATCTGGCTATGATGGAGGGTGATGTTTAAAGAGAGGTGCGTTTAAAACGCGTGAGAGGGTTTACGTCTCAAAGGATCGCCATTTTTCTTATGCATCAGCTAGCCTAAATCCAAATCGAACTGGCTGTCGCATTTGAATCGGCAAAGCGATCTATCTTGGCTCCCGCATCCTGTAGCATGGTGGTCCAGAGATTGGCCAGCGGAGTGTTTTCTTTGGGAGCGATCAGATGCTGGCCATGGGTCAGTCCTTTGAAGCCACCGCCCGTGAGCAGGCAGGGGACGTTAGTGTTGCGGTGAGCCGTACGCAGCCCCCCTCCGCAATAAACCAGACTGTGGTCGAAAAGAGTGCCTCCGTTGGGATCCATGGGATCCTTGGTGGAACGTAACTGGTCGATAAAGTCAGAATACAATTCCATCCATTTTCGGGTACGTCGCAGATTCAGCTCATGAAGGGAGGCATTGCTTCCATAATGAGAAAGTGTGTGAGGAGTGGAGGAAATGCCCATGCTGGTGAGCAACCCGGCATCGGGCATACGATAGGTAACCACACGGGTGGAATCCGTTTGCCAGGCTGCGAGAATCAATTGCTGCATGGTACGGATTGCCTTTTCACCGTGAGAACCGCTGACCAAAACCTGTTCATCATTGGGAGCTTTCATTTTTGTCTTCGGATAGGGCACGTCCAGCCATTCTTCCTCGCGACTAATGGTTAGTTCAATATCGCGGATACTGGTGGTGTATTCCTCGAGTTTTTCACGGTCATCCCGATCGAGGATTCGTTTGGTGGAATTGCTCTCAAATTTTAAGATGTCAAATATGCTTTTGCGCTGTTTGAGGGTATTCAGGACTTCCTCCTTGGGGATATTGCCCCCGAATAAGCGCTGATAAACCTCAAAGGGAGAATCAAATCCAGTCATCGGGCTGCCATCTTTACGATAGGATATGGCCACACCTCCGTGACCATTGCCGGTGTCACTTTTGGGACAATTAAGCTGGAGACTCTGATAGCGAGTGCCCTTTCCAAGATGAGCTGCTGCTACCTGATCACAGGATATGCTGTTGTGCCGGGCTTTTCCTGGAAAACCGATTACATTGGCACAGGTAAGGACTGCTTCACTTCCTTCATGCGGCTGTTTGTTTTGCATGTTGGAGAAGTTTGATACCAAGGTGGTATAACCGATGTTTTTCTTAATGGAGTCCCAGCCTGGCGGCAAAGAAATGTCAGCAAGCGAGCCGGTTTGTTCCGGATAAAAGTGCTTTTCCATGTGACCATGGCCCATGGACATCCAGAGGAGACGCTTAGGCACGTTCCCGGCTAGGGCGTTTTCGACGGTAGCCCGTACTACAGTAGGCAACAGACTGCCAAGGAAAGGGAGGGTAATGGCCTTGGCTCCATTTTTGAGAAAGGTCCGGCGATTTGATTTACTTGCTAAGTTCATCGGTATTTTGAATCTAATTTAATTCCTCGAAAAGGGTTCGCTAAGGACTACCTGTTTGATCATGTCGCGGACGGGATATTTTTTCTTTTCCATGTCGTCGAGGGCTTTTTCAATGATCGGGCGATCTGTGAAACTAACATCCCTCCCAAGGGCATAACACATGAGTCCCTCAAGCAGGGAAGCGGCTACCTGTCTTTCCTGTTTCATCAGGGCAGCTTTCAGTCCATGAACATCCTTGAATTTTTCCCCATCGGGCAGTTCACCACTGGCATCCACGGGATAATTCTTTCTTTTCGTTCGCCGGTTTTTTAACTGAGAAAAATGCTCGGCATGGGTGACCAGTTCTTCTTCTCGCCACATACCAATGGCATCGAAGTTTTCCAATCCCAGTCCGATGAAGTCAAAGCGGGCATGGCAAGAGGCACACTGGGCTTTTTGTTGGTGAAGCTCCACAAGATCCCGAACGCTAGGTAAAGGTTCCGCAGAGGATGCTATTAACTCCGGAACGTTCGGGGGTGGCGGCGGTGGCGGATCATTGAGCAGGATCTCTTTTACAAGCGAGCCGCG